>JAYYQC010000324.1:0-8157 GCA_036128675.1 Myxococcota bacterium
AAACTCTGACCGAGATTCCCGTTGAACCGATGACCTTGATAACGAAAACTCGCACCATCAAAACTATCGGGTTCTCGGGTGATAATGTTTACCACACCTAGAAATGCGTTCGCGCCATAAAGCGCGGAACCGGGACCACGAATAACCTCAATCCGGTCGATAGCATCCATTGGGATCAGGGCACCGTTCAGCCAGTTGGTCGTTTCGCTACGAAATGACACTGGATGACCGTTCACCATCACCTTGATAAGTCGAGACCCACCACGAAGCTCGCCACTGACACCCCGTACGCCGGCATCTGGTAGAATATAGTCCGAGTTAATAAAGAAGCCGGGCAAAGCCCCAAGTGCCTCCGCCACAGTCTCGTAACCGCGGTCAACAATCTTATCTCGAGAAATGACTGTGATGATTGCCGGGGCTTCGGAAATACTCTGAGCGATCTTCGTAGCGGATGTGACCTGATCGTCAAGATTCATCAAGGCAGCCAAGTCTAGCTCGCCGGTCGCCGCTCCATCCTCACCAGCTAGGGCAGTCGACGTACTGAAAGTAACGAATACCAAGGCGAGACAAAGTCTCGAAACGCGAACCAAATTACCCAACACGTCTCCCCCTTGCGTGATGGCCTGAGCCCCTAAATCGTTCTGAGTAGCCTAGCGAGGAATCGGGGTAAAACGAAAGCCCCAAATCGTAAGTGTTGCTTATTGACTTGCTGCGGCCCCAGCCTCTTCTTGCTCGGCCTTTTCGGCCTCGATTAAATCGAGTTTCATCCGGCGTCGTTGCTCAAGCGCATCGAGTGCTTCAGTCAAATCAACACGACTCAAGACACGCTGCTCTACGAGGATCTGCCCGAGAGGCCGCCATTTACCGGTCCGTCGCTCTTGTGATTGAAGAGTAAGCGCCCCTTCGACGGCATCTGCCTCGGCATAACCGACTTCGATCAGCACTCTACCGAGCATGCTAACGTCTTCGCCTTGCTGATTGAATCTGCCAAGTCCAGACAGGATATGCTCGGCTTGTCGGACCGTTAGACGTTCGAAAAGAACAAGTACTTCCCAGAGACGCACTGGGCGCTCGAGCTCACGCTCCAATCGGGCCTGTTCCGATGGCACGTCGCTTAACTCCCGAGGCGAGACGTACATCATCGCAGTGGCCGTCTCAGCGAACCACCGATCAACAGGGGATGCGAAGTCCTGAAAATCCATAATATTTAGATTAACTCGAAGGGAAGTTTCAGGCAATTCAAAAAACTTAAGGAAAACTAACTAAAGCTAGCGGCTTCGAGCCTTAAGAACGAGGCCAGCGATATCCACCGATGCCAGTCGATCGCGAAGTGTCTCGGCACCGTCGATAGACCGATAAATACCTACACGAACACGATGCCACGTACCACGCCCCGGAATTTCTGCTGCGGTGATATACGGCTCAAATCCCTTGCGTTCGAGCTGTTTCGCGAAGGCACCCGCTTCTTCGACTGTAGGGAAAGAGCTTACCTGAACCGTGAAAATTTCGGCATTCGGTTCGAGTTCTTGCTGGAGACCCGCCAAAGCCTCGGAAAGCGACGGCCGATCGGCGACAACTGGCTTATCGGTCTCGATAGCATACTCTGATGGCTGCGGCTCGGCTGGAACCACGTCAGATTGGTGTTCGGGCTCTACCGAGGGTGCCCTGGCTTGTGATCGCTCGGAATTTTCCTCAGGCACCAAAGCAGCAACCCGAGGATCCCCCGAAGCAGCATCAGCCAACGTATCTAAGGCTTTCGTCTGGTCCGCCAGCTCCTCCAGGCTCATGGACGGTTGAGCGGCTTCAGTCGATCCAGAGGTCGCGGCCCCCATAACGAAACCAAATCCGAATATTCCAACTGCCATAACCCACTGGCCCACCGGGCGCTGGGAGGAGTGTTGCTTGTACTGAGTGCTACGTGCACGCTCTTTCAGTAATTTGACATCTCGCATGCTGGGGCTCCCGTCGACTCGACTTAGGCTAAACTGCCACCCCTAATACATCCTTGATAAAGCGCATATTCGTCAAAAAACTCGCGCGGTCATCGGGCGCGTTGACCATCGAGAGCAAGAACTCGAGCGGTGTCTCACTTGATAAAAAAGCCTCGCACTGCTTGCGAGACGACGGCATCGCGAGGTCGGGCATACGCCATCGGCGAAACAACGCAAGTCGGCCGTGCGCCCAAGAAAGCGCTTCTGACATCGAATCGCCGGTGGCTAACCGAAGAAGGGACAGTCGTGCCGATGACCGAGATTCGTCACGCAAGATGGCCAATACGTCAACCGTCTCAGCGACCGAGAACGGTTGTTCTCGGGAGAGGTCGTCTCTTTCTGCAAGCCTGAGTGGCCAACTCAGCCGAGCCACTGCCTGCCCACAACTCTTCAAAACATCCGCGACCGCATCAACATACGCACCCGTCGAGGCCGGCCAGAAGTTTTTCCATGGCTTGGGTTCGCGGCCGAGTTTAATCGCCTGATAGACAATATCCCGAGCAAATGCGGTTGGTTCTCCCCGTGACGAACGCCATTCATACCAGACCCCTGCCCCCAACACCTCGACCGAGCCGGCATCGGATGCACGCAGACGCTGCTGAGCAGCAAGAGTGTTCTCAAAACTTCGGAAAAGCTCAGCCTCACGCAAAACCGCCGCATCGCTGTCCCAGCCGGAAACCTCGATTGCGAGTCTCTCGAGAGCCCAATCAACCTGCCTACGCCACTCAAGCAAGAGCGCCTGTTCAAAGACAGGGCGCCAATCTGCGATCGTGGAGCGCGTCACGAAACGCGCCCCGTGCATCGTCCAAATACGTGAGGCCGCTGCCTGCCAAAGTGAGTTGGGCAGATCTTTCGGAGGCGTCTGATGACCGTTCAAATAGAGTTCACGCATCCTCATCAGACCCGACTCTAGGTCGGTGTGATCGTCATGGATAAAGAGCCGAAACTCAGCATCTACGCCAGTAGATCGCAGTGCGCGACGAACGATGTCCGCCGAAAGAAGACCGCACGCCTGATGAAGGTCGAACTCACCGCAGCGCGCCATCGAGGGCGCTTCGATACCCAGCGCTTGTCGACGTTCGAACGTATCAGCCCCTAAGGTCAACCCTTGGGCCAAGCATGTCATCGACAGATGAGCCAAAGCAGCCATAGCTCTAAGTGTGACGTGCAAGCGGCAGCGATGCAACCGAAACCGCCCGTCGAATCACTCAGCCGTAGTGTCTGCTTCAACCTGTTGCATGATGTGTCGAATTGCCACATCCCTGTCGCTTTGTGTGACCCCGAGCAAGTTACAGGGTTAAATTACAACTAAATCTGTCACGGCATAGTTATTGCTCTGAGCCATCCAGGAGGAAAAGCCATGACAGCCATCACATTAAATTCAGCGCGTGGTCCAATCAGTCCATTACTGAAACGAGCCGCAAGAAGTAGCCTGCCAATCCTATTACGGGGCCCAACGGGCTCGGGGAAAGAATTTGCAGCCAGGGCCATTCATCAAGCATCTGCGCGAAAAGGGGCATTTATCCCCGTGAATATGGGCGCTCTCACCCTAGGCTTGAGTCAAAGTGAGCTTTTCGGCTCTGTCAGAGGCTCGTATACCGGTGCGCACACCGACCGAGCAGGCCTCTTTGAAGCTGCACATGAAGGAACAATACTACTCGATGAGATTGGTGATGCCCCTCCACACATTCAGGTTGAACTCTTGCGAATTCTTGAGACAAAGGAAGTGCGTCGACTTGGGGCCACGCAAGCTACTCGCTTAGATTTCCGAATCATTGCTGCGACCCATCAACCACTCGAGCACCATATCGCAAAAGGAACTTTTCGCGCAGACCTCTACTATCGACTCCAGGGGTTCGAAGTGACGCTCCCTGCACTCAATGAAACAAAAGCTGACATCCTGCCACTTGCCGAAAAATTTTTGCGCGAAATCAATCCCAATGGCCGGCTTTCGAACGGTGCTAAAGAACGACTCATGACGTATGAGTGGCCAGGAAATATCAGAGAGCTCAAGCAAACAATTTTCCGAGCTGCCACCCTTTCAGACAACGACGAGATTCGTTGTACAGCTCTGTCACTACCCTCGAAATCCGACGGTAAAGGGCCGAATCTAACCTACAAGACTGAACTGGTCGGACAAACATATGAGCTGCATGGAGAATGTCTAAAGACTACAGCGCAAACACTCGGTCTACACAGGTCGACGGTCCACCGACATTTATTGAAATGGAAAACGGCGAGGCTCAGCCTCACTCCTTGAAGCCTTGCTCAGCATCGAGTGCGAGGTTCCACTGAATGAATTCATCGGATTTCTTTGCCGCAAAAGCCGCCGGCTGAGTCATTCCTCCACTTGAACTGACCTTGATAAACTGCATCGCCCCGGCGACGAGTTCCATCCACTCCTTCTTTGAAACTTCTTGCGGACCGGCCACCTGGACGCGTGTACCCTTCGTAGCCCCTTCTACCTGATAGATAGGCTTATTCGAGACCAAAACCTTGCCACTGAAGACCTTTACAGAAGTCTCAGTCTGCGAAGACGCGGTGAGGAAACGCGTACCTCTGACCCCGGCAACCGCATGCGAGGATTTCACGGTAAAGCTGCCCCCACCGCCCATGGCTTTTTGCACCGAGGACCAAACTTCTCCAGCCTTCACGGAGGCTTCAATCCGGCGCGGGGTTCTTGAAGAACCTGCCTTCAAGGAATCTAAAGAGAGCTCCGCCTTAGGTCCAAGACGGAAGACGGAGCCATCGGCCAATCGAATCTCTAGACGGGCACCCGACTCGGTTCGAACCGTACTACCTTCACCCAGCTTTGCGTTCTTCTTCAGCTTTTGCCATTGACCGGCAGACACTCGATAAAAGGCCTTACCCTTCACCTTTGACACGCGAGCTGTATAAGCCGCAGCCTCAACATCGTCGGCTTTCAGCGATAAACCTGCAACGGCCATAGCGAGGATGCCCGCCATGGCAGCAAAGCGAAGTGTCAGAGGAGCTCTTGCTAACCAAGTCATCAACATGGTCATTGAGCCTCCATGAGCATCGTGGCGGCATCGGAGTTCATCTCTTCAAGCGACATCGCAAAGCCAGGGAACACCTTCTCTTCGAGTTCTTCCACCAGCTGCTGCATGCTGCCTTTGTACTTCACTTCGAAAAGAGCTTTGCCCTTCTTAAAGCTGCGTTGGATAACATTTTCGACCCCTCGAATTTCGTTGGTCAAAAATGTCTTTAGCAAGCGAAGCTGCTTGCTCTTTTTAACGCCATTGAAGGTTAGGTTTAGCGCAGCCGCACCTCCAACGTCCTTGGACCAACGGTCAAGAACCTGGGTGAGCAACTGCTCAGCCGCCGACTTTGCAACAAGCTCCAGTGCCTTGGTCCCACCCGTTACAGCATTGAGGTGGCTCGCAGACTTGGTTGTCGTCACTGCGGCGAGCATCTCAGCGTTGTTTACGTTGATTGCACGGATAGACGTATTCGCTTGCAGCGTACGAAGCTTCGAACCGGGGTAAGTATTGCCGATGTCCGATGCGATCGCTCGTCCTACGATGACGATATCCGCGCCGCAAAGCGAGCCGAACTCTTTTGCAATGTCATTTCCAATATCACCGGACGCCGCAGCACCTGCCCGAATCTTTCCCTCTAGCACTTGGCGGTCGACGAACTTCACGCCTTTCGCGCTCCAAATTGAGAAAATAGTATTATCCACAACGTCAAGCGAGATTGCCGCACCCGTTTTGGACCACCACCCACCTTCGGTTTGGCCAACATTTTGCTCACTCACCATGACCAAGACCCGTGGCATTTGCTTCTGAGCCAATAGGTTCTGGATCGCTGCAAGGTCAGTATCGATTTTGCCTGCACTTACTTCACAATCGATGGTGACTGAATAAATCCCATCGGCGTCTCGACTCTCGTCAACAACAACGTAAGACCGGACATACCCAGCGGCTTGACTGAAGATCTTGTCCTCTAAAAGTTCGAAGTTTTCGGTCAGAGTTGAGCTCGAAATCACAGCACCAACCGCCTGCTCAACCGCTTTCCGCCGAGCATCGTCTAGCGCTTTGTCTCGAGCTGCAGATAGGTCATTTTGATAAATGGCTGCCTGACCAGTCGCTCGAACTTTCTTAATTTCCGCGGCGCTCGCCACATCGGCCAAGGCGACCAATGCCACAAGCAGGGCCAACGTGTACTTTCCAACAATCGATTTATTCATGAGTTCGGAACCTTTCATCATGTCGTTCGTAGTTTCGTCTTAGTTTTTGACAACGACGATGACTTTGCCGTCCTGAAGCAAGCTCAAGGCTGCCTTCAGCGATTTAGAGTCTGCCTCAGAGAACTGACATGCACCTGATGCAGGCGACAAGGACTTGGCCGGCGAA
Source organism: Myxococcota bacterium (assembly GCA_036128675.1). GTDB lineage: Bacteria > Myxococcota > XYA12-FULL-58-9 > XYA12-FULL-58-9 > JABJBS01 > JAYYQC01. Next base: position 6,368 of record JAYYQC010000324.1, read on the forward strand.
ACAATAAGTGGCTTCGCTCCTATCCGCGCGTCTTTTTTCGCAGCATCCAAGCTCTTAACCCATGCCGCTGATCCATGCTTCTGAGCACTCGTCGCATTCAGAGACGCGGGGTCCATGATCGCACCGCCATCGGCGTCGACCAGTGTCAGCAACATCGATGGAGCCAAATCGACCGCACGGGCATCAATAATCACACCCGTATAGTCAGTCGCAGCAGCAGGCTTGGTCGTATCCGGTTTGGCAATCGCAGCCACAACACCGCTTAGCGGGACCTCTACAACAAGGTCGATACCGCCGTCGGAGTAGTATTTGGTATCAAGTACTTTGAAGCCGCGTACAACGCCCTGCACCTTTGCCGACACAGCACCATCACCCGCCATCATGTCACCGAGCACCTGCTCCCCTTTGACACGCACGCCCTTGATGGCCTCCAAGGCATTTCTAAGCGCGCTCATTTTGGCTGCCCTCTCGGCCCCCAGTCGAGCGACCGCCGCGTTGCTCGCCTTAAGCGATGGAGCACCGCTTCCTGTGACAACAACGACACCCTTGCCCCAATTAATCGAGCCATGTGCCACATTCTGGGTGAGATCTTCCGCAGAAGCGGAAGTCGCCCCAAATACGAGACCTAGCGAAACTAACCATGTTAACATTCGTATCTCCCTGTCGATTGCCGCTCGCACTCTCTATGGCATCGAGCACTTCGCATCAGACGCCTAAAATCTGCCATAAATTCTGTACCGATACTAGCGATGTAGGGAAATCGTCCCGTCACAGGTTGACCGCGCTCACGTTCCCGGCACCTTGATTCGAAAAATCCCGCAGATCGGCGCAAAAACTGCGATTCAACACAGCGCGTTATGCTTCAGCATTTCGCTCTCACTCCAAGAAATGCCCGAAAAAATGCTTGAGGGACGTGCCAGCCAACACCCTCTTCATTGAGTCACTCATAGCTAAATATGGCCCCCAACTCGACCGTAAACACGTTTGCAATTTTGAATGCTACCTCAAGTGACGGGGAGTACTTCCCCTTTTCAATCGCGGTAATGGTCTGACGGGTAACGCCAACCTTTTCAGCCAGCGTTCAAGCAGTCACTGAAACACCAGAAACTGTTGCATCAATTGGGATGTCCGTGCGGTATGGAAGTTAGAGATCGAGATTGTTCAGCGAACGAAATAACTTCAAATGGTGAGGCAAAAGGCCCCGCCAGCTCTCGAGTTTCATTCCCACTCAATGGTCCCAGGCGGCTTGCCCGAGATATCGTAAACAACACGCGAGATGCGCTCGTTTTCATTAATGATCCGATTTGAGAGGGTTTCGAGCAGTTCGTAGGGAAGACGTGCCCAGTTCGCGGTCATAAAGTCGACCGTCTCAACCGCTCGCAGAGCGATTACGTACTCGTATCGTCTTCCGTCTCCCGTAACGCCAACCGACTTAACCGGTAGAAAGACGGCGAACGCTTGGGAGACTTTGTCGTAATAGCCGGAGTTTTCGAGCTCTTCCATGAAGATGGCGTCAGCCTCCCGAAGTGTGTCCGCGTATTCTTTTTTCACTTCGCCGAGGATCCTCACCCCTAGGCCCGGCCCCGGAAATGGGTGACGCATCAGCATGCCACGAGGCAATCCCATTTCGATGCCGATCGTGCGAACTTCATCCTTGAAGAGTTCACGCAATGGCTCGACCAGCTTTAGCTTCATGTGCTCAGGTAGCCCGCCAACGTTGTGGTGCGACTTAATGACGTGGGCTTTCCCTGTCTTTGAGCCCGCCGATTCGATGACATCAGGATAAATCG
>JAYYQC010000325.1:0-7513 GCA_036128675.1 Myxococcota bacterium
GAAATTCGGCGCTAAATTGCTGCTATTTAGCCAATCTGTGACATAGTGCCGATATGACTCGCCTGGTGACTCTTATAACATTCCTCGCCGCGATGCTCTGGGCTACCGAAGAGATCCGCGTCAAGAGGCCACGCTCAAACCAAGCTGAGCGACTCGCCTCCAAAGCATCGCTGGATTTCCTCGTCGGAAATTTCCAGCACATCGTCGCCGACTATTATTGGCTGCGATCGGTCGAGTATTTCGGGCGACGTGATGCACACGAACAAGGGTATCCCTTATTGGGTCCCCTACTCGAGCGAAGCCTACGCTTAGACCCGCACTTCTTTAAGCCGGCCTATGTCGCGGGTACTATCCTAAATTCGAAACCCAAACAGCTTGAGCTCTCCCACCGACTCTTGGTCGACGCGATGAACTACCACCCGGACCGCTGGGAGCTCCCTTTTATCGCTGGCTTCAACGCGTACATGTACCGGAATGCTCCCAAGGTCGCGCTCCCGCTCTTACAAGCGGCTGCTGAGCTTCCAGGTTGCCCTCCCCGAGTTCAAAAGATTGCCGCGAAGCTCTCGGTCGAGACGGCGCAGCCCGAGATTGGTCTCGCACTGATTGAAAGCATGATGGAGACGGTCGACGACCCAGACCTTCTGCAGACATACGAAGAGAAACGCCGCCTCCTCATCCTCGAAGTGGAGCTCAAAGCCTTTAACCGAGCCCTTCAGTATTTCGTCAGCCAGTATGAACGTCCCCCGAGCTCAATGGATGAGCTGATGCGGGCGATGGGTAACCGCAACCCCAGCGACCAAGATCCGATTGGTGGTAAGTACTTTATTGACGAGCAAGGCAAGATCCAGACAACCTCCGAATCCAAGCGACTCAAATTTTCAGCAGAAGCCAAGGACCAACGTAAATGAATATGATTGAATTATGGGGCATCACGGTCTCAGTTCAAAAACACTTCTGGGCTCCACCGGTCAAGATCCTCAACGAGCTGAGTCTCAAAGTCGAACCAGGGACTTGCTTCGGACTCCTTGGCCCCAATGGCGCTGGTAAGACCACGACGCTGCGGGTTGCCTTAGGTCTCGCCAAACCTCAAAGCGGAACTGCGAAGCTTTTCGATAAGAACCCCCGTGACCGCCATGCACGACGCGGCGTCGGCTTTATGCCTGAGCAACCGTATTTCCCTCGCATCACGACTGCACGCGAGCTGGTCGAGGACCATGCTCGCCTCATCGGCATGAGCAAAGCCGAAGCCGAGGTGAAGGCCGAAGGCGCACTCGAACGTGTGGCCCTTCGTCGTGATGCTTGGAACGAACCGCTGCGCAGCTACAGTAAAGGCATGATCCAGCGCACCGGACTCGCTCAAGCGATTGTTGGTGATCCCAAGCTCTTGGTGCTTGATGAACCGATGAGTGGCCTTGATCCCACCGGGCGCTACCAGGTTCGAGAGATGCTTCGAGAGCTTCAAGTAAAGGGAACGACCATTGTCTTCTCAAGCCACATCTTAGGTGATGTCGCCTCAATTTGTGACCGTATTGCGATGCTTAAGGGCGGGAAGGTTATTGCGTCTGGCCAACTCGAAGAGCTCTTACCTCCACCCAAGGAGTGGGAGTGGATTGCTCAGTTCAGCGCGGAGACAGACTTTAATGTTCCCCTTTTTAATTCTGCGACACCACTGAGCAACCACCGCTACCGCTGGATCACACCAAAGGTCGACCTCGACCAGCCTGAGTTCAAAGATGCTCTTCAGCACGGTGCACTTATCGAGTCAGTCATACCCCATCGTCCGTCGCTTGAGGATGTATTCTTAAGGTACTTAGAAGAGACACCGACCTCCGACACGGAGGCAGCCTGACCATGCTTCAATCTATCTTCATTATCGCACGTCGCATCTTGCGAGACGCCATCCGCAATCGTCTCTTACTTATCGGCCTGGTATTTACCCTGATTATCAGCAGCTTCGCCGCAATGGCCGCTGCGGTGAGCATGGGAGAACACACGCGACTCGTGGTTGACGTTGGTCTCAGTGCAACCAGCTTTTTCGGAACGATGACTGGTATCGCTCTTGCGGTGGGTAGTGTAGGGCTCGCTTTACGTAATAAAGGCCTCTATCCGATGTTGGTCCGCCCAATTTCACGATTCGAGCTCCTGACCGGTATCTTCTTTGGACAGTGGTTCACGATTGTTGTGATTGGGATAATCTTTTCCGTCAGTACTGTCGGAGCGGTAAGCCTCCTAGGTGGTAGCTTACCAAGCGCCTTCTTCTATGCCTTTGTTTCGACACTGGTCGAGCTAGGTGTTGTCGTGGCGGTCAGTATCGCAATGTCGACCCTTGGAGCCCCAGCTGCCGCTGCAACCTATTCCGCGTTTCTCGTCTTTACCGGGCACTTCACCATTCAAATCGATAATCTTGTCCAAACCTGGCGAGCAGAGGAGATCACACTCCCAGCCGATCTTCTCGACGGTTTCTCACGTATCCTTCCCGATATGGAACGTCTCTCGTTTCGACATGAGGCCGCCAATCACCTGGACGTGGCGATGACTGATTTCTCTTGGAGTATCGTCTACGGGCTACTTTACATTGCGTCGATGCTTCTATTGGCGAGCTTTACTTTAGAGACGAAACGCAACATCTGAGCAAGCCCACAACGCTTTGCGTCTCTCTTAGTTCTCTTCTGCCTCTTCTTCAGATTCAAATCCAAGCTTTTCCAAACGGTACCGCATCGACCGAAACGAAATTCCCAGACCCTTCGCTGCTTCCGTCTTGTTGCCGCCGCTTCGAGAGAGCGCCTCGGTGATCAGCGCACGTTCAAGTTTCTGAAGTCTACCATCGAGGTCAATGCCACTATCGTGAAAATCAAGCCAACCAAAGGACTCCGCCGGTGCTGAACTGAGCCCGACGTCATCCGGTAGATCCGAGACCTCGATGGTATCATCCGCACAGAGGGTGATCGCCCGTTCAACAATATTTTCCAGCTCTCGAATATTCCCGGGAAACGCGTAAGCTTTCAGGGCACCTTGTGCCGGTACGGATATATCCGCGGGTGGTAAACCCAACTTATGCGCACATTTCTGGATGAGTACCTTGGTCAACTGTGGAATATCCTCGCGACGCTCACGAAGCGGAGGTAGCTCAAGCTCAATGACGTTAAGACGGTAATAGAGGTCCTCTCGGAAAGTACCCTCTTGAATCATCGCCGATAGGTCCCGATTGGTCGCGGCGACAATACGTACGTCGACTTCCCGTTCCTCGGCATCCCCAACCCGTCGCACTTTTCTTTCTTGCAGCGCGCGTAAAAGTTTAACCTGCATATTGATAGGAAGCTCACCGATCTCATCCAAAAATAATGTACCTTGATCTGCGGTCTCAAAAAGACCTGCGCGGGCTTTACCAGCTCCGGTAAACGCTCCCGCCGCGTGACCAAACAACTCCGATTCGATAAGCGTTTCAGGGATAGCACCGCAGTTTACCGCGATGAAAGGCCCCTCGCTGACCGAGCTTCGAAGGTGAATCTCGCGGGCCATGACTTCTTTACCTGTGCCAGATTCACCTCGCAGCAAAATCGTTGTTCGAGCCAGTGCAACCTTCGATATCAACCGATACACCTTCTTCATCTTCGGTGAGAGCGAGGTATCACTGAGGTTAGGCGCAACAGTCGCAAGGGTCTTATTGAGTCGACGGTTCTCATCTTTAAGCAAATATTTCTCGATGGCCTTTTCGAGCAGCGCTTCGAGTTCATTGAGCTTCACAGGTTTTAGTAGATAATCGTAGGCCCCCCGCCGCATCGCTTCGAGAGCTGTTTCCGCGGTTGCATAGGCAGTCAGGAGGATAACTTCTGACTCACACTCTTCACGAATCTGGGAGAGCAGCTCAATACCAGTCCCGTCCGGAAGACGTAAATCTGTCAGGACAACCTGAAACTCATATTGGCTGAGTGATGCGTGTGCCTCTTTCAGACTACCGGCAACCCGCACCTCGTAGCCGAAATCCTCTAACGCTATCTCAAGAAACTCACGCATCGATGGTTCATCATCGACAACCAAGACGCGGTACCGTTCCTTTTCCTGTAGATTGTCCGTCATGACTGTCCTTGTCTTGCGATCTTCAAGCGAGCAACGCAGCCGGCCGCATCTTCGCGATTGCTCAGCGAGAATTGCCCTCGATGAATCTCGGCTACCTTCTGAACAATCGCAAGCCCTAGACCGGTGCCGGTCGGCCGAGTCGTTTCAAAAGGCTCAAAAACATTGATGGCCGTATTGTCCGGGAGACCCTCGCCATCGTCGAGTACCTCAATCAAGACGTCATCGTCAGCTTCGGTGAGCCGGAGCGCAACCCGTCCGCCTTTGACCGATGCTTCCCGAGCATTGTGTAGCAGGTTTCGAATTGCTCTGCTCATTAAAGCCATATCGCACACAACGCGAACTTCCTCATCGCCGAGTAAGTCGAGTGACTTCTCATCCCACAATGAGTCCTGTTTCATAACAAAGAGTAAATCGCGGCACTGAGCCACAAGGTCAACCTCAAACATCTGGTTAATCGTAGGCCTAGAAAATGCCAAAAAGTCTTCAACGAGATAATTCAGCTGTTGAATCTCTCGAACAATGACCCGCTCAAGGCGATCTGATTTCTCCGCCGCTGACTCGACATGTCGAAGTCGGCCCAACATCTCGACCGATCCTGAAATCGACGCGAGCGGGTTACGGATCTCATGCGCCAAACTCGCGGCGAGCTGTCCGACGACCGCCAGAGTCTCTTTCTTACGAAGGTCCATCTCAAGCTGTCGGGCGTAGGTACGGTCTGAAATCAGGACAATGGCGTTACCTTCTTTGGGCTCGAGCTCCTGACTCTGGACCATCGAGATACCAAGCGTACGCTTACCAGAACTAAGCTCGAACTCGGCCGACGCCTCGCCATGAATCTTATCGCGCAACTCCAATGCTAAGCGTGTTTCATCGGCCAATCCCATCTCACTTAAGATACGTTCAGCCGCACCGTTGGAAGATTGAATGCGACCGGCGAGATCGACCGTGAATACGCCAATTGGGATATTCTCAACAATCCGTGCATGAAGGCGGCGAAATCGGCGTAGGTCGCCCTCCGCACTTTCCTGAGATTCCAGCGCAGTTGTTACCCGTCCTTCAAGACGTCCGGCTAAAATTCCGACAAGGTTAAAGGCTAGGATATGGGCGGCCAGCTGCGAGAAATACTCCCCGATCGTCACGTTGGCTTCAATCGTCAGTGGGAAGACCCCTTGATACTGTAGAAAGATCTGTCCCGCGTAAATAAGCGAAGACGCACCCGCGAATCCAAGTGCAACGGGCATCCCCGCGAGAACCGCACCATCTATAATCGTCAGAATAAAAAGAAAGGTTAAGCCGCTTTGTACACCACCAGTCGTCTGAACAAAAAGCGACGATAAGAGCAAGTTCGCGGTCAGATAAATCCAAGTAGGCGCAGGCGACGACTCAAAACGAGACGCCAAAAGGCCAACGACAATGACGGTCAGATAGGTAATAACGACAATCGCGTAGAGAATCTCAGACGAATAAAAGGGTACCCACGTCAGGTACTGGGCCAGCGCGACTACCACGAGGAGTACGGTTGCGACCAAGAGCCTAAACGCTAGGATGGCGCTGAGTCGCTCAAGACCCCGATGGGTATTCTCCTGGGTGGCCAAGCGTTAACCTATATTACCCGCCAAGTTAATGACTGGTAGGTACATCGAAATAACCAGGCCACCAAGTACGACCGCCAAGAATGCCATAAGAGCTGGCTGCAGAAGCGACATCGTCGTCCCAATCGCGGTATCAACTTCATCATCGTAGAAGTCGGCGATTTTATTGAGCATGGTATCCATCGCACCAGCCTTTTCACCAACCGAGATCATCTGAACAACCATCGGCGGGAAAACGCCCATCTCCGACAGTGGTGCGCTCAGTTGCTTACCTTCACTGATTTTTGCCTTCGCCTTTATCAGCCCTGCTTCGACGACAAGGTTACCCGAGGTTGCCGCAACAATATCCAACGCATCAAGAATGGGTACCCCCGAACTAAGCATCGTTCCCATCGTCCGACTGAATCTGGCAACACTGACTTTTTTCGCCAGGTCACCGATCGCAGGCAACTCAAGAAGAATACTATCCACCACATAGCGTCCTCGGGGGTCCTTCAAAGACCAGGTCCCGAAAAGAAATAACCCAGCGAGCGCAATTAAAATGGTCCCGATGTTTTCCTGCATATATTCAGAGATGACGATAACCTGGGTCGTCAGCCACGGTAGAGTCTGCCCCATATCTTCAAACATGGACTTGAACGACGGAATAACGAAGATGAGAAGAACGCCCGCAATCACCAACGAGGTCACGAGAACCAAAATCGGATAGCTCAAAGCACTCTTGATCTGCTTATTGAGGTTCGCCGATTTTTCGATGCTCTCCGCCAGTCGTACCAAGATTGTATCCAGAATACCGCCGGCTTCCCCCGCAGCAACGAGGTTCACGAAAAACTTATCGAAGACCTTCGGGTGTTTCTTGAGCGCATCTGCGAGAGCTTGGCCATTTTCTACCGACGCCTTAACGTCGAGGAGTACCTTTTTAAAGGTTGGATTGTCTGCCTGGTTGCCAAGGATATCCAAGCACTGAACCATCGGTAGCCCAGCGTCGATCATTGTCGAAAACTGCCGAGTAAAAATCATCAGGTCGCGTGCCGTAATAGGCTGCTCGAACAACTCAATATTGATCTCAAGAGGCTTACGCTTGAGCTTTACAATCTTAAGGTCCTGAGATTGAAGCTTTTGATGCACGACTGCTTTATTCGGTGCATCCATTTCTCCACTTCGAGTCTCACCAAGTCGAGTCTTCGCAGTCCAGAGATAAGTAGCCATCACTCCCCCAATAGTTTGCGCTGATTTATCAGCTCATCACTTCACAACGGTCTGAAGCGCTCTGTCAAAGTCATCCAAGTCGGTCGTTCTGCTTCTTGCATCGTCCAGGGTAATCTTGTTTTCCCGATAGAGCCTAAGCAGTGAGCTGTTCATCGTATGCATTGCATGGGAAGATTTCCCCATTTGAATCTGAGAAGTCATCTGATGAAGCTTATCTTCTCGGATTAGATTCTTAATCGCCAGGTTACACACCATGAGCTCCGTCGCCAGCGTCATTCCCCCACCGACCTTGGGGATCAGCTGTTGAGAGAGAACTGCCTGTAGAACAAATGCAAGTTGAACTCGAATATGTGAGCGGTGATCAGACGGGAACATGCTGATGATGCGTGAGATCGTCTGAACCGCCGAGTTAGTATGGAGTGTTCCCAAAACCAAGTGACCTGTTTCACTCAGAGCCAGTGCCGCCTCAACCGTCTCAATATCACGCATCTCGCCGATGAGAATCACGTCGGGGTCTTGTCGAAGGACATACTTAAGTGCGTCGCGAAATGAATCGGTATCCGCCCCAACCTCTCTCTGATTCACGAGTGATTTCTTATGAGCGTGCAGATACTCAATCGGGTCTTCGATCGTGA
>JAYYQC010000326.1:0-3206 GCA_036128675.1 Myxococcota bacterium
GTGGTACGAGGTCGTCGTGACTCGGCTCCTCGATTGTCAGCCACGCTTCGCCATTGCATCCGCTTTCAAGTGACGCATCATCGACCGGGAGAGCCGCCAGCGCAGCTTCGGTCTTGGCTTGGGTCTCACAGATCCGAAGCGCACCGGACTCGTCGAACGTCCATCGAAGCTCAGCGAAACGTTTCTCATCCCAATCATAACCGTCTCCGGGCCAGTCCGGAGAGGTTGCGGCGTTGTCTTGATCTGACCACGTCGCGCAGGTGCTTTCCTCCATGGCGATATTCGGGTCGTACTCGTCGCCGTAGCCGCTGATCGTATAAAGGCAGTCGATGACGCCCTTGATGCTGCGGGCATCGACATCGAGGCGCGTAAAGGTAAACGATTTCGCATAGGTCCCGGTCTGCTTTTGAGCGATAAATGCACGGTACGGATTGATTTTCCAGAACTCCGATTCAACCACAACCTCAGCCGGAAGCTCAGCGACCGTTGCAAAGTAACCACTGAGCTCGGGCTTGGCGCTGTACTGAAGGGCACAGCCGTTGTCGTAGCAGCGTTGTACGACGTCAAAATAATAGGGGCCATCGCTGTCGGGATTCCCAATTTGGGTCCCACGCGCACCTAAGTCGATGGGATTCCCGCTGCCGCCTTCGATTCTTTGAGCGCTTACGCTCTGATTCTGCATTTCGATAACATGGGTACCTTGGATTGCGTTGGTGAAGGGGTTGGTCTGAGTCACGACGAAGACCTCTCGATTATCGTCGCGTTGAGCGAGGCTCTGGCGCAGAGTTTGGTACCGGGTCTTCGTGGCCTGATAGCCCTCCGAGAGAATTCCTTTGTTATAGAGTGTGTCCTCGTCCTGGAGCTGAGTGAGGAGCTCTGCTTCTACGGCCTCGGCTGGTGTGTCTGCGCTCAATGCAATCCAGCCGCGGGCCGTGGCCCCACCGGTCGAGAGTTCGTTGGCAGAGATACCGGGGAGATCAAGCTGGGTTTGGCCCAGCGCCACACCGCTTGCTGCGTCGAAGAGGGCAACTTCAAAAGCGACGTCGGTGCAGCCAAGTCGATTGAAGGCCAGAGCGATCTGAGAACCATCACGCGAGGCGTGCGCGGTAAGGGGACGGTCGATACTGCTGTAGCTGTTCTCGCTGCAGGAACGGTAGCGGGCGACTTGGCCGCGGTAGAGTTCGCGTACCGTCGTCACGGTTGTACCCGCTGGGTTTAAAACCAGCTGCCGCACACTGTAAGTAGGCTCTCGATCGATCTCAGTTTCGAACGTATCTCGGTATTTTGCTTCCTCGTAGGCGACCACCAGGAGGTAATGCTGAGCTGCGCCTTTAGCATAGACGACACTGTCGACACGCCCGGAGAAACGTTGCGAGTTACCCGATGGCGAGAGCTTCGCCGGCTCCAGCAAAGCTGGCTTAGCCGCGGTCCAGACCTTGTAAGAATAGTTGCGGGTATAATCGACGCCGCATGAGCTCCAGATATTGCACTTGGCTTCCCAGAAGGACTCGACACCGGCGATGGCTGAGCCGTCGGACGAGAGCACAGGGTACTCGATCCGGTCTCGGTCTTCCCAGCCCGAGCAGCCGGTGAGTAAGAGAAGCCCGAGGGCTAGGTTGCCGATGTGTTTTGCTGCGAATTGCATGAGAACTTTTCCCTTTTCTGATGAACCGCGCTGAGGCGGTCGATTGTCTGACAATCCTCTATCAAGAGCCGTGCCAACTGCACGCATCAATGAAATCAGTAATGAACTGAAAAAATTCAGGATTTTGGCCGCTCGCGGGCGTGCTGGAACGCCGGACAAAGGGGATGCAACAAACGTTGCAGATGCCTTCTACAAAGAATGCGTTTCGGTTCAGCCGAAGAGGCTTCCCGGGCGTAGGCTACCGATACGCCAAGCTTCACTCACGAGGATATTGCGGGCCGCGATTCGAGCGATCCAGTCCCAGAAGCCCAGTGGTTCTTTGAACTCAGTCGCGTAAGGCCGTGAGTTCACATCAGACTCGAAGAGAGCTTCGAAGCGCTCGGTTGCGATGGCAGCTGCGGCATCGTCTTCAACCGTGACAGAGAACTCTCGAAACGCGCCTGAGAGACTGGCGATATCAAAGTTTGTGCTGCCCGCGAGGGTACGCTTACGGTCGACGATGATGGTCTTCGTGTGCTGCTGTTGGTCTTCGATTGGGTTCTCGACGCCGTTATCAACTTGGCTTCCACCCGGAAGCTGTGAGCGCCAGCGGATCATCGAGTCAATCTGAGACTGGCTGACCCCGTGCTCGTTCATAAGCACGGCAAGGAGATTATTCATCTCGACCTTCTTGCCAACCGAATCCATGAGGATGCGCACTTCCACGCCACGGTGAATGGCGCGGGCGAGGGCCTCGGCAATCGATGGGCTGTAGGCGAGGAACTGATACATGTCGATGCTGGTCTCGGCCCCCTCTAGGAGCGCGAGGATAGACGCCTCTGCGTTGCGAACCGAATCATCGGCGTTGTTCTCAACGATCTGAACCGAGGCATCGCCGGCGACGTGGACGACGGTGCGTTCGATTCCGGATGTGCGACGTTCCATTCGCTCGATGAGTCCATCCACCCAGACATCGCTGGGCTGGCCGCCATTGCGGCCTTCCTTGACTGCCAAGGCACGCGCTTCACGGATATCTTCGAGAAATGAGAGCTGCGAGGCGGCCGCCGCCGGCCCATCGATATGAAAGACCTCGTCGAAAAAGAAGGAACCGCCCGAGTCGACGGTATTCTTGGAGCCCACCCACATGCTCGGCTTGGCGGTGAGGCCATCGGCAATCACCACCTTGCTGTGGTCTGATTTCGCCGCAAGCGAGAGGGGGAGGTCAAAGAAATCCGCGAAGAGCTTGGTGATATTATCAAGACCAAAGGGAAGGCCCGAGGGGCGCTTGTTGATTTGCGAGCGCATGACTGTGAGGTTGGGATTATCGTAAGAGTGCGCTTCCAGCGCGTCCCAGAGTGGCTCCATTTCAAAGCCGGATGAGAACTTGTTGTCGGTGTCGCGAACCAGGACGACCTTTACACCGCGCTCGGATGCTAAGAGAAGCTCCTTGGCGATATCCATGCCCCAGGTCCCGCCCATAAGGAAGATATCTACGAAGAGCGTCTCCTTCGCACCGCGAATGGTCTCGCGGAGGTCAATCGCGATGGGCTGGCTGATCACCGGGTTGTCGATCTCCCAGGGA
>JAYYQC010000327.1:0-10000 GCA_036128675.1 Myxococcota bacterium
GAATCCGGATACCCTTTACCTGCGTAGAATTGCGCGCCGCCATTCGAGAGCTGGATAATGACATCCGACTTCGCTTTTGCCGCGGCTTCAAGCACTGCGTTAATTGAATTGGTCCCCACGACATTGACTGCAGGTAAAGCGTAGCCACCTGCTTTCGCCGCACGAACGACCTTTAGATAATCTTCTCCGGTAACAACACCTGCTTTTACTTGTTCAGCCATCTCTCACGTAATCCTTTCGCCGACGGGTCTCGACGTTTCGGATCTCGCAAATTTAGGGCGTCGATACAAGCCCAAGCGACAAGGCTTTGAGCTCAACCATCCATCGGTTCGAGCTCCACCTGTGCAAACACTGCGCGGGCTTCCTCAGGTCGGAGTGGAATCACCGAGAGTCGGGATTGCTTCACCAGCGCCGAGTCCGCGAGTTCATCCATCAATTTCAGGGCTTTAAGTGCGAATGGAACTTGAAGTTTGGCGAAAGTCCGCACGTCGATGGCCAGCCATTTCCCACTCTCGTCGGTCGGATCTGGGTAAGCTTCGCGCACCACCTCCACCACGCCGACAAGCTCCCGTGCCTTACCCGAATGATAAAAGTAGGCAAGTTCACCACACTTTAGACGCCCGAGATTCGCCTTCGCTTGATGGTTGCGGACACCATCCCACACCGCGACGTCTTCGGTGACTTGATGGTTCCACCCGAATGTCTCGGGTTCCGTCTTTAGAATCCAATGAGGAACTTTCTTTGTCATCACTGCGTTGCTCCTTGATTCTTGCCTTTATTACACCTTAAAGATTGCCAATAATGAACGAAACACTCGCCTTTAACTTGTACCCAGGAGTCTCCGCAATGTTAAGAACCTTATCGACGACGTGTCTCATTTCGCTTTTCGTCGGTACCCACGCATGGGCACAAGGTGAGACCGCACCGCAAGAGACCTCGACCGCAGAAGCTCCAGCAGAAAGTACAGAGAGCGCCACCCCTGCCACCGAGGCTACCGAGTCAGCGCAAGAAGGCGCGACCGCACCTGAGGCATCGACAGCTGAAGCTGGCGAACCCACAGAAGCAGCGACACCCGAAGCAGAGCCAACTTCCGATACTGAGGCCGCTCAGGAAGTAACGACCGACCGAAAGGTCGAAGAACCGGACTTTATTAAAGGCCATCTAGCCCATTTCGGCACGACCCAACTGCTCAGCAGAAATAGCCACATTGGAATATCGGCAGGACCTGATTTTATTGGCAATCAAATCTTTATGAGAATCGATCCCGGCTTCGCTTACTACGAGTGGCCTGTAAAATTCGCTCTGCATCTGCCGCTGAGATTTGAGGTCGCCACCACCAATGAGCAAGATGAGATTCGTTTTGAATCTTTCGGGTTTCGTAAAGAAGACTACGATGAGCCGGCTGACTTCGCCAAGTTCATTCGCTTCGTAACGTATGGACGTAAGGAGGAGCGCCTCTTCTTCTCAATCAATAGTCTGCGTCCCGCAACGATTGGCCACGGCATGGTCGTCAACGCCTACCAACCGAATATTGGTATCAACCAGTCGATGACAGGCCTGCTTTTCGATGCGTACAACGACTATGGCGGTTTCCAGTTTCAGACCAACGACATCACCTTTCAAAACCAGGTCCTCGGTGGTCTGGCATTTGTGAAGCCCGCCTCACTTTTCTCCGACCACTGGTTTGCGAAAGGTTTCTCGGTTGGCGTGGAGTACCTCGCCGACCTCAAGGCTCCCCGCTGTATCAAGTCGCGTGAGTACGGCGACTGTCTCCGACCAAACTCCCTCGAGATTGAAGCAAGTGTGCTCAACCCTGATACGTTCTTCAACGAGCAAGGCCTCCCTTATGTTGAAACGACGCCCGTCCAAGCGATTGGCCTAAGTGTCGAAACGAAGGTTGCCAAGCTCGACCGAACCGTCGACCTGAAACTCTACGGAACTCACCATACCTTCACAAATCAAGGTGGGGGCAGTGGCTCTGCGATCGGTGGTCTGGCTCGACTCAACTTCGGAGAGAGTTGGATCGCAGCACTCCGAATTCGAGGCGAGCTCATGATGTACAATGATGGGTTCCTGCCCGGGTATTTCAACTCGACCTATGAAGCCGACAAATACAGCTTCCGGACGACCTCGGCCAACCAAGCCCTCTCGCTCACGAAGTTTCAATCGGTCTTCGGAGACCCCGATAATGGACTCCAGCGGCCGCTCGAAGATACCCGTTACGGTATCCGGGCCGAAGCGAGCTTCGGACTCTTTAAAGAGGACCGCTCAAACAAGAAGCTCGCCGGACTGCTCTCGTTTCAGGATGGGACTGGAGAAAACGATACCGACATCAGTATCCATGCCGAAGTGCCATTCTTAGAGATTGTCGAAGTCTTCGCGACATACACCCGGACCCATATGAAGGACATGATGGAACTCTTCCAGAGTGACTTTATGTCGGCCCCGAATGCCATGTTTTTGGCCGGAGCCAGAGTTCAAGTGTTGCCGATCTTCTTTATCAACGCGAGCTACGCGCGACGATTTCAGCCAACCTCGGCCAGTGACGATAACGTTCTTAACCAGCTCGTGGATGTCGACGCCGACAACTACAACAGCGGATTTAGAGCCTTCGATAATGTTCAAACAATCTTCATCGATTTTGAAGTGGGCTACCGTCTATAAAGGCCTATTTCAGGCTTGATCTCTGCGGGCTCAACACGCACATTCCGCTCGAACCCTTACAAGGAGAGAGCGATGCTCGAAGTAGGCAAGAAAGCGCCCGCATTTAAACTTCCCGCAGCCGACGGCTCGACCAAGAGCCTCAAAGACTACAAAGGCCAAAAGCTGTTGATCTGGTTCTTCCCGAAGGCCAACACGCCGGGCTGCACGGCAGAAGGTTGTAATCTCCGAGACAACTACGATGCCCTTTCCAAAGCGAATGTCGAAGTCTTAGGCGTCAGTGCGGATACACCGAAGAAGCAATCGAACTTCGTGAGCAAGTACGACTTCCCATTTCCGATGCTCTGCGACGAGAGTACCGACATGATTCAAAAGTATGGAGCTTGGGGTCTAAAAAAATTCATGGGCAAAGAATACGACGGTATCCATCGTATCTCGTACCTCATCGATGAAGACGGAAAAGTTGAACACGTCTGGGGTAAGGTCAAAACCAAAACCCATGGCGACGACGTCGTCGCATATCTAAACAGCTAAAGTTTCAATGTCCTCCGGATGATTCAACGACGGGGACTCCGGGAAATCCTCGGGGCGTGTCGTCCTTACCACCCCGAGAGCACCGAGCGCGTCTCTCAGGGAAACGACATCGCCAAGCCCTGCCTCCAGACCTCCTGGAATAACGCAAGGATAAGGCTCAAGCCCATGACTCGCCGAGATGAACGCTGCAGGTCGACCGGTTTCCTGCGCAACCCGAATGAGACGGTGCGCCCAATCGGGCGAAAACGCTCGTAGGTCTACAGGCAAAATCAGAGCAACCTCACCCGGTTCGATCTCCTTCAGGATTCGACGCCAGGCATCGACTGGGCCACGCTCTCCATCGTCCTCATGCGCGTAAATTCCGAGGTCGAGAAAGCGGTCCCAGCGGTTGGCAACGACCTCGACTCGAGATGATAATGAGAGGCCCATCGAAAGCGCGCGAGAGATAAGCGGCTCGCCGGCTACCTTTACCCGTGTTTTATCCACCCCGGGCATGCGTCTACTCTGGCCACCCGCCACAACAAATACTCGAATCTTTGCATTGCTCATCAACGACCCCTTGCGATCTTGCGAGCGTCTACCTAACCTCGATTGGCGCTTTCAACAACCCAGGATAGAGAATGGCAACCACCGATATTAAGACCTGTCATATTTGTGAGGCTCTCTGCGGACTCGAGATCACACATGAAGACGGAAAGGTCCTCCAGATCCGAGGCAACAAACGCGACCCGTTAAGCGAGGGTTATATCTGCCCCAAAGGTGTCGCAATCCAAGACCTTCATACCGACCCGAACCGCCTCCGCGAGCCGCTCCAGCGCACCAAGGGTGGCTGGAGACCCATTTCTTGGGAAGACGCATACAGCGAAGCTTCCCAAAATCTCACGAGGATTCGAGAGCGAGATGGCCGCCGAGCACTGGGCCTCTATTTGGGAAACCCAAACGTCCACAATATTACAGCATCGGCAGCGATACCCACGTTTCAGCGAGCCCTCGGTGCGAAGAGTAAATTCTCAGCTACATCGGTCGACCAACTGCCACATATGTTTGCTGCCTTTCATATGTTCGGCCATCAATTGATGATCCCAATTCCGGATATCGATCGCTCCGATTACATTGTGATCATGGGGGCCAATCCCGCCGCCTCAAACGGCAGCCTTATGACGGCACCGAATTACATGAAGCGCCTATCTCGTCTGCAACAGCGAGGTGGTAAGGCTGTTGTCATTGATCCTCGACTTACGGAGACAGCCAAGAAGGCTTCACAGCATATCCCAATTCGCCCAGGCACCGATGCGCTTCTTTTGGCCGCTTGGGTCAATGAGCTACTTCAAGACGTAGAAGCGCTTCGACAGCTACCGAGCTGGATTCATCTGCCCGCCGATTTGCGCAAACACTTTGCCTCCTTTACACCCGAGGCAGTTGCGGAGCGGACCGGCGTCCCGGCCTCGGTGCAACGGACATTGATGCGTGAATTCAAAGAGGCGTCACGCTCAGTCCTCTACACCAGAATCGGCGTGTGCACACAAGAGTTTGGCGGTCTGGCCGCCTGGCTTGCAAATGTCATCAATATCCTTTCCGGACGTCTCGATGAACCGGGTGGCGTGATGTTCACATCGCCTGCCATCGACCTGCTCAAATTTCTCCCGCCTGGCCATTTCGATGGTTGGAGAAGCCGCGTCCGCGAGCTTCCAGAATTCGGGGGAGAGCTTCCAGTCATCACATTGGCTGAAGAGATCGATACCCCTGGAGACGGACAGGTCAAAGGGCTGGTAACGATTGCGGGAAACCCGATGCTCTCGACACCCAACCATCAACGACTCGGGCGTGCTCTAGAGTCACTAGAGTACATGGTATCTGTCGATATTTATCAAAACGAGACCACCAAATATGCCGACCTCATCCTACCGTCAGCATCACCTTTGGAGCGTCCTCATTACGGCATCGTGTTTCATGCCTTAGCGGTAAGAAATACGGTGAAATACGACCCAGGTCTCTTCCCTCTTCCGGCTGGTACCAAGACCGAATGGGAAATCCTGCTCGAGCTGGCTGAGCGCCTCTACGCTCAGCGGAGCGGATTAAAATTCAAAGGACAAGCGCTTGCCATGCGCGCAATGCGCCTAGCTGGCGTAGAGCGTATTTTGGATCTAGGTCTTCGCACCGGCCCCTATGGTTTTGGTAAAGGGCACCCATCCGGCGGCTTGAGTATCAAGAAGCTCAAAGAAAATCCGGATGGCTTCGACCTTGGTTATCTGACCTCACAGCTCCCTGGGGCTTTGCACACGCCGGACAAACATGTGGTCCTCGCGCCGGAGCTTTGCCTCAAGGACCTTCCTCGCCTCAGCAAGACCTTAGAGGAAGACATTCCATCCTTGGTATTGATTGGCCGACGGCACCTGCGCAGCAACAACTCTTGGCACCATAATTCAAAACGACTCGGAGGCGGCAGCCGTCGATGCACCGCACTTATTCATCCCCAGGATGCTGAGCACTATGCGATCAACGATGGCGACATGTGTAAAGTCACATCTAGGGTCGGTGAAGTTGAGGTGCCGGCTGAGGTAACCGACGATATGATGCCCGGAACGATTAGTATTCCCCACGGCTGGGGTCATCACCAAGACGATACCGCGCTGGATGTCGCAGCATCTCAACCTGGCGTGAGTGTCAATGTACTCACCGACGATAGGTTTTTTGATAAGCTGACAGGCAACGCTGGTCTGAATGGCGTCCCTGTCAGTATCTCGAAGGCTTGAATTACCGGTAGATATAGAGTTTCAAACTGACATACTCGCTTGGCGTAGAATCCGCTGCCGGAGATGTGTTTTCGTATTCATCACCACCCGCGAGGCGTACCTGAACGCCGATGGTATTCTCACCAGGGACGATGCCTGCGGATAGGTCGATTCTATCGCCGATACTGATCGCGCCTGGACACCATCCATTGCGTCCATACTCCCAGGTCCCAAGCTGTGGGCTCACTGGATTTTGGTCGCAGTCGCCACGCCACTGATTTACAGTGTATTCAAGGCCATTGATGGTGATGGTGTGCTCCATCTGGCAGAACTCAGCGCAGTTTTGGCTGTGTCCGAAGCCGTGACCGGTTGCAACCAAATGCGCTTCGACTCGGCGCACCGCACCCTCAATTGTAAATGTTTCAGCGACCAACTGGTCATCGACCCTTGAGCCATCCGCGAGAGAGCCTACGTTGACCCGCCGCATTGGCCAGATGTTGATCACTTCATCCGGCCCAGCCATCGCATTATCAGGGTAGAACCAGAGCTCCGCTGAAGTCTTCCAGCCATCCCCATTTGAGTGCCCAGGGCCGACCCAGGTATCAATAAAGGACACGACGTTGAGGTCTCCCTGAAGAATTGGACTCAGCTCCGTAACATCGGTGATGGTACACATCTCTTTGCGGTATGGCGTAATGTAGCGCGCGAGCTCAACAGTTGGCTCCCCTTCGGCGAGCTCTAGTCCTACTGTTGCAAGGCGGTCCCAGTGGTCACAGAGACCCGACTCTGGACAATCGAGCTGCAGCTTGAGGGCAACACTGCCCCATTTCTTGCCCGTCGGTAGGCTTACTGGTTCCTTGATGGTCCGACGGTCCTCTGAACCAAAGAAGTGGTCAGCACCATCTAGAAGTTTAACGACCTCTACCCCTTCAGGTGGCATCGTGTCCCCGCACGCAAACCAAGGGGCATTGGAAGCGAAATCAAGGGGTGCTACCGGCGTCACCAAGTCTTCCTCGGCACCACCCTCAGCGGCGGCATCACCACCGTCTGAAGCGCCACAAGCTATCGTCAAAACAACGAGCGCGGTTGCCGCAAGTAAATACCAATGAACGGACTTAAACTGTAAAGATGTCTGCACCATGACCTCCCTCGATGAGTGCTCACATACCCTGGCTTGGTACGTGACCCGATTCGTGCCAGCTCAAATCGATTTCTACAAGACTTCAGGCAATGAAGCGTTGCGCAGGATTTGGCAGCAAGCGTTCGAGCGGTGTGGGCTTCGCACCGTGCCGTAGCCAAGTCTCGGCATCCCGACGGCCCAGCGTGAGCCATCTATTGACCTGCTTACTCGAGGGCACCAAGAATGCATTGAGCGGATCAATCACCCTCGATGGACCAATCGACCCCCGCTGGCCCCAATGAAAGGGCGATACCCGCAACGCATCCGGGAAAATGGCGGGCTGATTGTTGGTGAGCCCCCCATCCGCACAAGGGATACCGCGAAAAGACCAGGTCCAACGTGAAAACCAAGGCCAATGACAAGAAGCCATCAGAGCGTCTTCGAGGTCTTGATCATCTCGAAACTCCGTCACCAGTAGATTCGATATCGGCTGAACTCTGGAAATCGAGATAGTCACCCGTCCACTTAGCTTTTTTGCATCACCCGGCTTTAGGAAGTCACGAATAAAGCCTTCCCCGATGGCTTGGGCCCAGGCTGGACGAAGCTTCGCGCCCACTGGATGCTGACCAAGCTCCCGCATAACCGAGTCGACAACCGCGCGGGGCGGAATCCCTAGAGCAGCTACAATGGACATACCCGCACCCGCTGAGGCACCGCTAAACACGATATTATCGAAGGGGATCTCCTCGAGCAGGCGCTCACAAACACCCGCTTGATAGAAGTTGAGCACACCGCAACCGGCAAATGAGATTTCGCGTATTTGCTTCCAAGGCATGCTGCAGGATGAGGGTTTCTGGCACCTACCACAATCTCAGGGATGTCAAACTAGGTAAAAGATTGGTCACCGCTAGAAATGGACCGCGAATCCAGTCAGTCCCATTGGCATGGATAGGGTTGAGTCGCCATTTTCAGAAAAATCGAGCCCAATGTTAAGCTCCACGCCAATAAGCGCCGCGAAATACCGCGTAAGTGGAACAACCCACATCACGCCGGCACCGACAAGCATCCCATCTTCCGGTGCACGCAAGGCTCCAGTGCCCGCATATGCTTCACCAAGTCCGACGTGTGTACCGAGCCGGAACATTTGACCCTGCCAGTCGACATACCAATGGAGTGCGCCTCGCATGGAGAAAGACACCCCTCCATCATCGCCAAAGCGCGCATTCATCCCCGCAGCCAACGCGACCTCAACATCATCCGCAATGAAATACCCGACACTCGGGGCCAAAAGGAGTCGCGTATCCCCACCGGCAACAAGCTCAAAGAATCCAGCACCGCCAAGAGAGCTCGTGCCTGCGCTCGTCATGAGCTGCCCTTTTAAGATTCTGGGCATCTTGGGTTTAGGAATGCGCGCTGGATCGATATCCGGAAGCTCCAATTCAATCTCTGGTTCCTCGGCCCGAGCCTCCCCACTGGGTACCGCAAAGCTTCCGATTCCCAGGGCAATTGCAATAATCCACTTTTCGAACACCTTCATGACCTCCTCGTTGCAGCTAGCTGCACGTCTGATCTCGCTTGGACCGCGGCATACACCAATGAAATTCAATTTTCCTCACAAAAATTCTTCGAACTAAGGTAGACTTCAGAAGGTGCCTATACGCGAGCAAGGAGGCCGTGATGCCAAGGATCACCGGACCGTCGGTTCCGACAACTCCAACAACCGAGAATTCGGCCGCTGTCCATTCAGACGCTTCCACGCGGACCCTTGACCTAGATATGGCCCGGGACCGCCTACTTCCAACCCTCCGTGGTCGAAGGGCAGCATTCCATCACCGTCTACCCTCGAACCATCGGCATCATACGGGCGGCAGTCGACGACCTCCCCGTCGTCCAGCCATCTCCAAAACTATGTTGGACGAAGGACAAACCCTTAAGCTTGGTGACCGTGGACCCGCCGTAGCGCATGCCCAAGCCCTGCTTCGAAAACATGGATTTCGGGTTGGCCGAACTGGGTATCTGGGTGCACGAACGCAGTTAAAGATTCTCGCGTTTCAAAAAGCCAATGACCTTCAACAAACCGGAGCCCTCAACCCCGAGACCTATGCTGCCCTTTCTAAGCCCCCGGGCAGAGGGCTCACCACTCCACGTGGGACAGCATTGGCCAATGCCGCTAAAGAGGCCATAAAGCCCAACAACACTGCGTTCGACAATGTCATAAAAGCTATCGATGGAACATTTGGCGAGTTCCTCTATGGGGATGCGCCCTATATGGTACCACGCCAGCTTAATCAGCATCCGGACTTCAGAGAGGTAAAGGTTCCCCACACATCCCTCAAAGACTTACCGCCGGGTTCTATCGTGGTTTGGAATCGGACCCTTGAGAGCCCTCGAGGCGATATCGCTGTGGCCCTCGGCGATGGTCGGGAGGTAGGAGAATCGATTCAGCCCATCGGCTCCGGGCGCGACCCCGAGCTTGGGTTTCGCACCTTTGTGATTACCTAAGTTTTCGCGTCTTTACAGTGAGCCCTCGTCGGGCTTTTGCGCTTCCCCAAGCTTTGTGCTGGCGCAGAGCCGCCCAAAAGGCATTTGGCGTAGCCTTATGCTGCGTCAACGCGACAATCTCATTGAGGGACTCGGTGGATCTCAACACCAGTGCATTTTCGGCCGAGGCCTCTAAATCGAGCTCGGCCAAGCACGAATGTGCACGCTCATTGCTGTCGCCAAAATTAGCGACCAAGACGCCTTGCGCGGTCATGATGCTACAGACCTTACCGTACCAATCGTCGTCAAATGCTATCGCACGGACAGGCTCGCCATCATCGTCTTCGCAGAAGACATCATCGATGACATAATCAAATGGCTCTCCGGCGTAGTCTTCGACAAAGCGACGCGCATCTATATTTACGACATCTACATCAGAACGGTTCGAGCAGTCCTTAAAAAAACGATTGAA
>JAYYQC010000328.1:0-15555 GCA_036128675.1 Myxococcota bacterium
GACATCAATGCACACCGGACTTAGGTCCACCGCAACGATGCGGGCGCAGTGCTGATACTTCGAGAGCAGGTTGAGCGCAGCGCCGCCTCCTAAACCTAGAATGAGGGCATGCTTGGGGCCGTCCGGCACCAAAACCGATGGCAAGGCCAGGCAGTCCCAGACATCACCCGTAACCGGGTCAACGGATGAATAAGACGTATGCAGAACACCGTCACGCCAGAGCTCGGTCGTGGAATCAAAGCGATGTACCTCGACGTCGACACCGTCATCAACGGTTCGATAGAGCAACATGAGACCAGGACTTTCGATTAGAAATTAAATAGCGAGTCGGACGACTTATCGGACTGTGCAGGTAACCAGAGTTCATAACGAATTCCATTATCGGCATCGACCTGGAAATGACCACCAATCTCCTTCGCCAAGACCGCGTACATTGAGAATCCTGCGAATGCCACGGAGAGGCCCATACCTGCAAGCCCATCAGCAGACTGTCCTTCATAAAATGCTTCCCGTGCCTCAAGTGACACATCATTGGCATTGTCGCTGACAAGTAAGGCTGCACCTTGCTCGCCATGGCGCTCGGATGGACCCAAGGTCACACGCAGTCGACCCCGAAATGAGCTCACACCGGCCATCTGCTCGAGTGCTGCCAGTGAATTCGACATGATGCCGAGTAGAAGCTGGTAGAGCTGTTCTTGGTGACATGCCACTGCCGGAACCTCTTTCAAATGTGTCGCAATTTGATAATCTGGATACTGTTCTTCAAGCTCTTTAATTGCGGCATCCGCGAGCTGGCGCATATCAACACCATAATCCAGATCAAAAGCTGTAGCTTGAAGCTCGTTGAGCGCCCGCGTAACCGCAGCAAGCTCAGCGAGAGATTCCCGAGCCTGATCCATCGGCTTATCAAACTGGCCGAGAAGTTGGCCATCGATGGTACCACCTCGGTTTTGACACTCGAGCTTCATGTGGGCTGCCGTCATCCAGAGCCGCTCGACCGCGGTACGCGCCTCTTCGGTCGGCTCGGTCAAACCATCGGCAACCGAAATCATAGTCTGGCCAATGGACGAGAGACGCTCTGCTCTCAGGAGCATGCCCTGGGAACTCACCAGCTGGTCTTGCCAGTGCTTTTCACGCGCTTTCGTCTCTTCGGCTATGGCGAGAGCCTGATCGCGCTGGCCATCAAGCAGCTTGATTCGATCCGCCAACGCAAACGCAAGAAGGACGACCTCCAAGGCGGAGCCAACTTGAGCGGCATGTCGGACCAGCCAATTGCTCTCTAGAACACCTGAGATACCCAAAGCTTGCAGCGATACGCCACTCACTAAGACGCCCCAAGCAACGATGAAGAAGCGAGTTGGCTTATAACCCTCGCTGTAGCGAATCAGGCCAAGAACCACCATCGTCAGTGAGGTCAGTACGACGAGAGGCAGCGTGACGCGGGCACCGGCTCGATAGCCCGCGACGAAGAGGACGACCACCCCAATGGCAACGAGCGCATAGAGGACTTTGAAAACAACCGGAAGCCAGCTTCGACCACCCTGACCTCGGAGGAACACCTCGGAGAAACGCAAAAGCATGAAATTGGAAAAGCTAACAGAGAGGAGCAGGCCGGGGTTGGCCATCCATGGAGAGTCAGGCCAGAGATATTGAAAGGCTACGCCGGTTAGACTGGCTTGTGCGGTAGCAAACACAACGACATAGGCCACATACCAGCCATAAAGAGGGTCTCGGACTGATACGAAGAGCATCAGATTATAGAGCGCCATGACAATCATGAACCCGAAATACATCGCCAGCAATGCTGTATCGGACGTTATAAAGCTGGTGAGCGCCTCTGACTTATAAAGCATCAGCGGAACCTGAACAGCACTCTGAGTTCTCAGTCTGAGAACAATTTCGTAACTCTGGCCGGGCTCAGTCTCGATCTTAAAGTTGGGATAAACAATTTGAACGGCACGCTCGATAAACGGAAGTTTATCCCCGGTCTTAGCCTCACCTACTACTTCGAGTTCACCTGATTCACCCTCTTGAAGGATGAAGAGCTGCAGCTCATCGATAAGAGGATACTCAGAGATCAGATAAAGCGCCTCAGGTTGGTCCATCGCGGACTCAAGTGTGAAGCGAAACCACCAAGTCGAATCACTGAAGCCGTAAGACGGGCGGTCTTCTTGGACCGGGCTCCAATAGGCATCGCGTGCTTTGCTGGTTATCTGATCGATGGTTAGGAGCGGGTCGCCCTGTTCTTCATACTCAGCCAGAGCGTAACCCAGGTCGTAGACGTCGGAGACACCAATGACCAGCTTCTGACCGAAAGACTCGGCTGCGGCGGAGTTTGGAACGACAACCCCGAAGAGCAAAGCGATCGCAAGTGCGGCGCGCACGTTCAACTGTTCCCTCTCATGAGGGCAATTGTCAGGCAGCCGCCACTTGAACGCAAGCCTCAACTTTTCGCCAAAAGGTCTGGAAAAGCTCGGCTTCAGCTTGAAGCATATGCTCGATATGACTTTCAAAGAGCGGATCGGCAGATTCGATACTCCGCTGCATTGCGGTCAGGTGATGGGTCTCATCGCCCAGTATACCCGAAAGGACATTTGGAACATCGGCGGCTTTGAGCAGAGGCTCGTACGCTGTGTAAAACGCGACCGCACGTAACTCTACGAGCCACGAGGTGTAGAGATAGTGAAGCTTTCCGAGGCTCAGCGCCGATGCATCGCTCAAGGTGACGGTACGGCTCACCTCAGCGTCGAGTGACTGGAAGTAGTGCTCGCCTTCATCACCCGCCAATGTATGCTCAGCGCCATAACCTGCCTCTACCGAGGCATCGAGTCGGCACGCGAGCTTCTTTAACATCCAAGCATGGCGCGTCTCTTCCACGAGGTGTTGGAGTGTCTCGCGATCAAGCTCAGACGAGTCTTGGCTCTTCATAAGTTTTCGGGCACCGACATACTCAAGGCGACTCAACGTATTGACGAAACGCGCGTGAATGGCGGGTTGAGCTACGATACGCTCGAGGGCATTCCCTACTTCGACGTCAGCAGCTTGATGGTTGTTCGTGGTCTTCATGCTTCCCCTCCTGGTCCGAATCGGACGGCGTCCTAGCCGGTTGCCCAGAAGATCGCAAATCAGATCAGCCCGTCAGCCGACGCTAAATGCGTTCAGCGACTCTAAGCGCCACGGGTAGGTCTCCGCGTCCGCCCCCTCGCATAGGCTCGGGTCAACGCTAAAGACTTGGATCGCGAGGTTTGGGACCGGAAAGCGTGAAGGCGTGTCGTCTCGCACCCCGAGGATATGACGCACACACACCCGAGCTACGCCCCCGTGGCTTACAACGGCCACACGCTGGCCCTGGTGCTTCTGGAAGATGTTGTAGAGGCCATCGAAGACGCGTCGCCGCACCATCGCGATACTTTCGCCACCACCTTCGACTTCAACGTCGGGGCGATTTTCGTTAAATGCGGACCAAGCATCCGGAAATAATTCAGGAATCTCGTCACGTGTATGACCTTGAAGAACGCCCATATGGCGCTCTCGGAAACGTTGATCCATGGTGGGCTCAAGGCCATGCTCTTCGAACGCGATCCGAGCTGTCTCCGATGCTCGGCAGAGGTCGCTGCTGAAAAGGGCATCAAAAGAACGGCCTCGTAAATAGGCTTGGCAGGCCCGAGCCTCCTCTCTTCCCTGATCCGAGAGGGCGATATCTTGATGGCCTTGAAAGCGGCGCGCGCGATTCCAGAGAGTCTCTCCATGCCGAATAAGCCAAACTTCCACGTCAATTCTCCTTACCAACGAAGGCGTCTCATCGCCTCATCATGCAAAACCTGCTACCATGGATGAGCCAAGTGCCATAGCCCTGACCGGAGAGAACCGCCATGGCGGACGATGCAGTAGAAGAACGACTGGCTCAGTTAGAGCGAGGGCTGGCGAACTTAGCCCGTGGTCTTCAGGCCGCCGGTCGAGCACTCGAGGCGATTGACCAGCGACTTCAGAGCTTCCAAGCCGACCTGAGCAAGACGCGCGACGAGCTTATCCACGACCAAACCGACTACAATACAATCCTCAACGAAATGCAGGGGCTCGCCTCAAGTCTTCGAGAGACGGTGGCAACCATTCAATCTCAGGCAGAGGACGTCCATCAAATTCCATCCATGGTCGAGAGCCGTTTGAGCGCATTTCAAGATAGACAAAACGCCATCGAACTCAGTCTCAGCGACCTAATGCAGCGCGTCGAAGTTCTTGAATCTAGAGGGAAACCTCACTGATAAAGGCTCGATTTAATCCTTCCTACGACCTCGCTTTTCTCGCTATGCTCCCAGGCGGGGGACGCGTGGTAATTTTCGAGATTCGGTAAGATCTATCGAACGCGTGCCCCTCTTGGAGCCCATCAGGAGGTTGTTCGATGAAGCTCGGTGTACCTAAAGAAGTTCATCCCGGTGAGCGGCGGGTGGCAGTCACCCCCGACTCTGTTTCAAAGTTAAAAAAGCTCGGCTTCGAGGTCTATATTGAATCGGGAGCCGGCGAAGGCGCGCGGTTCTCTGACGATGCTTACGAAGGTGCAGGTGCCACCGTGGTCAACGGGACACGCTCTCTCTGGAGCTCTTCCGATGTCGTCTTAAAGGTCCGTCCTCCCGAACATCACCCGGTGCTCGACATCGATGAGGCGGATCTGCTGCCTGAAAAGAGCGCGCTGATTTCGCTCATTTTCCCAGGACAAAACAAAGAGCTGATCGACAAGCTTGCCGGCCTCAACATCACCACCCTGGCCCTAGACTGCGTGCCACGTATCTCACGGGCTCAGAAGATGGATGTCCTGAGCTCGATGGCGAATATCGCCGGCTACCGTGCGGTGATCGAAGCCAGTCACCATTTCGGTAGCTTCTTCGGTGGACAGATCACTGCCGCCGGTCGCACTCGGCCGGCGAGGGTCTTGGTGATTGGTGCAGGTGTAGCCGGCCTATCGGCGATTGCCGCAGCACGAGGGCTTGGTGCTGAAGTTCGGGCATTTGACACACGCGCCGCATGCGAAGAGCAGGTCAAATCGCTCGGAGCTACCTTCGTGCCACTTGAGTTCGAAGAATCGGGCGAAGGCTCCGGTGGTTACGCCAAGGCCATGAGCGACGCTTTCTTGGAGGCGGAGCACGCGCTCTTTCGCGAACAATGTAAAGAAGTCGACATCATTATCACCACCGCTCTCATCCCGGGAAAAGGCGCGCCTCAGCTCATTCTCAAGGATATGGTGGAGTCCATGAAGGCAGGTTCGGTCATCGTCGACCTCGCTGCCGAGCAAGGCGGTAACTGTGAGCTCACGGTGGCAGAACAAACGGTTGAACACGATAACGTAACCATTATCGGATATACCGACCTCACCTCACGGCTCTCTACCCATGCATCGCAGTTCTTCGGAAACAACCTGATTCACCTGCTCTCGGATGTCATGAAAGATGGTGAATGGAATCTCGATTTGGAAGACGAAGTCGTTCGCCACTCTCTCATTACCCACAAGGGCGAGGTCATCTGGCCACCACCGCGTAAGGTTGTGACATCCCCTACCGAGGGCAAGCCCAGTGCGCCTGCGGAGAGTACGGGGGTCTCGCTGGCCGCCGACGCCACGCCGGCCGCAGTGCAAGGTAAACCCAGCCAGAGAGCGGGCACGATTGGACTCATTCTAGGAGCAGCAGCGATGTTACTCGTTGGGCTCTATGCACCGGACAGCTTCATTCCGAGATTCTCGGTCTTTGTGCTCTCCTGTGTCGTGGGATGGAACGTTGTGTGGGCGGTTACCCATGCCCTTCACACGCCTCTGATGGCCGTTACCAACGCCATCAGCGGTATCATTATCGTCGGCGGGATTTTGCAAGTTACCGGTGAAACAAATGCCGGCAACATCCTAGCTCTGATTGCAATCTTTCTCGCGAGCATGAACGTGTTTGGCGGCTTCTTGGTCACCCATCGCATGCTGAACATGTTTCATAAA
The DNA here is from genome assembly GCA_036128675.1 of Myxococcota bacterium. Taxonomy (GTDB): domain Bacteria; phylum Myxococcota; class XYA12-FULL-58-9; order XYA12-FULL-58-9; family JABJBS01; genus JAYYQC01. The sequence goes on from JAYYQC010000328.1 coordinate 5,975, forward strand.
TAACGAGGTAAAGAGATGAGTAACTTAGTACAGATCGGATACCTCGCAGCAGGTGTTCTATTCATTTTGAGTCTCGGCGGGTTGAGTACACAAGAGTCAGCTAAGCGAGGCAATGTCTATGGGATCGCCGGGATGGCCATTGCGATGGTCACCACATTCTACCAGAGCGGTGTTCAAGGCTTTGGGTACGCACTCGCGGCAATCTTAGCCGGGGCCGTGATCGGTTCGGTGATGGGCAAGCGGGTCGCGATGACCTCGATGCCTCAGCTGGTCGCAATCCTGCACTCATTCGTGGGCCTCGCGGCGGTACTGGTCGGCTACGCGATGTTCCTCAATCCAACCCACGGTGCCTCAAACACTGCCCTGGAGCGCGGTGAAATCTATCTGGATATCGCTCTGGGCGCGCTCACCTTCACTGGGTCGGTTGTCGCATGGGCCAAGCTCGACGGCCGAGTCTCGGGTAAGCCTTGGCTCATCCCAGGCCGCCACTTCGTCAATCTTGCGATATTGCTCGTCATTTTTGTTTTGGGAGCGGAGGTCGTCCGTTCGGACGGTACAACCGGCCTGACTGCGATGCTCGTGATGACCGCGGCTGCTGCTTTTTTGGGCGTTCATCTCGTCGCTGCGATTGGCGGGGCCGACATGCCGGTCGTTGTCTCACTTCTAAACAGCTATTCCGGCTGGACCGCGGCTGCCGCGGGGTTCATGCTCTCCAACGACCTTCTCATCATCACTGGTGCGCTGGTCGGCAGCTCCGGGGCCATTCTGAGCTATATCATGTGCAAAGCAATGAATCGCTCAATCTGGAATGTTGTCTTCGGTGGCTTTGGCGCAACGCCGGCACCCAAAAGTGGAACAGCCGCTAAAATCGACGGAGAGATTCAGCCAATTGAAATCGATGAGCTATCCGGGCTCACCGAAGGCTGTGGCTCCATCATCGTTGTACCCGGCTATGGACTGGCCGTCGCCCAGGCCCAACACCTCGTTCAGGAGCTTTCTTCCAAACTGAAAGGCACCGGCAAGGAGGTTCGATTTGCAATTCACCCGGTCGCTGGTCGCCTGCCTGGGCACATGAATGTTCTTTTGGCCGAGGCAGGTGTTCCGTATGACGTCGTCTTAGACATGGAAGAGATCAATGAAGACTTTCCAAGTACTGACCTCGCCCTTGTAATCGGTGCCAACGACATCGCAAATCCATCGGCTGAAACCGATGAGTCCTCTCCGATCTTTGGAATGCCGGTCTTACAGGTCTGGAATGCAAAGAATGTCGTTGTCTTCAAACGAGGCATGTCTGCGGGCTATGCCGGTGTAGATAACCCACTCTTCTTCAACCAGAACACGCGTATGTGCTTCGGTGATGCCAAAGAAAGCCTATCTAAGCTCGTCGCAAGCCTTGTCCGAGGCTGAAAAGTTGGCACTGGTGAGCAAAGTTACAACCTAAAAACGAAGGAACCCCGCCAGAAGGCGGGGCTCGTTTCAGCACCGTATTAGTGACACGTTAGGGTATTACTCCAACGATATTGCTGCTCGCGTCCCATTTCACTCACAGCGATTCGGTGCACAATTCGTATCGTAACGAAAAAATCGTAATCGGATCAAGAATTTGTTCTGTCTTATGAGTGTTTTGTCTCAGAAAGAACAGGTAGCAGCTTGAATCAACGGAACTTCTTACCCAAGCTAGCCAGCTGATCACGAAATCCATCCACCAATCCTAAACTCTTCTGAAAGAGATTCTTTGGTAGCTTTTGAGACACTTTCAACCATTTAGCGACGCGCTTGAGATCTGCCTCGTTGCCAGGCCACCATCGAAGAAGATCGTCTTGATTTGATTCATTAAAAATATCGTTTAAAAGGCCGAACAAGAGCCACAGATCATCAAGAACGCCAAGGGGGCCCCATACCTTGGCCGGTACGAGGTCGCTTCCCAGGATGACATAAATCAAGACACCGACTGCTTTGTCGCGGACGCGCTGGTCACTGCTATCATCGAGCAAAGAGCGCATCACGCAGACCAAGACGTCCATCGGTAAGACTGCCCGCTCTACGAGCTCGCGAATCGTCTCAGGTGATGCTGAAAGTAGGAATTCTCGCCAAGCCGCGTACTCGTAGCGGGAGTGCTCGTTGTGCCATGGCGGCAGCGTTGATGCCCCTACACTCACGAAGCGAGACCCTCGGACAACGACCAAGGTGCCAGAAAGCTAATTGCGTTTGCGCCAACATCGAAGGTTGCCGGTAATCGACCAAGCGACTCACCGTCCACCTCAATCATAACTTCGTCACCCAGCGATGACGCGGTCACTTTGGGTACGCGATGAACTTGAAACTCATCAAGCGCTACGTGCTCGCCTGCATAGAGCTTCTTATGGTGCTTCAAGAAGTCCTTGAGACGTAAGTCATCACTGATGACAAGGTCAAAGAGTGAATCGTTGAGCATCGCCGCCGGGGCTATCTTCATAGAGCCGCCGAAATAACGACCATTGGCCACCGCCACGATATTGACGCTCTGGACGCACTCATGTCCATCAAACTCGATTTTGACACGCTGATTCTCATATTCCATCATGCCTTGGACGGTCCCCCAAAGGTAGGTGCCCTTACCACCCAACCACTTGGAGGCGCGGTTTACTTTCTGTGTCACAAGGCCACTGGAGCCAAAGCTGGCGATATTGAGAAAGAATCGACGTGCGACCCGATCATGGTGGTCCACAAACTCAACCACACCACAGTCGATGACCTTGGCTTCACTGCGCCGGACGGATTCGCGCCAATCGAGTGAGCGCATACCGGTCGTGCGCGCGAAATCACCACCCGTGCCCGCCGGAATGCCGCCGATTGAGACACCCTCGCGGTGCACTTGACCATCGTCGTTGAGATAGCCATTGATGGCCTCGTTCATGGTGCCGTCGCCACCGACAACCCAGATATGGTCCACATCCGACGATTCTACGAGGTGCCGTGTAAGACCGATAGCGTGACCACGATGGGTTGTCTCCGCACACTCCACCTCGCGGTAGAGCCCTCCGAGTAAGCTTTTGACCTCGTCGCTAAACTTCTTTGCTTTGCCTCCACCTGCGTTGGGATTCAAAACAATACCTGCCTTAAGCGCTGATTTATCCATGACGCTTATGCCTTTCCAAACTCTGCGAGCTCAACAACGTCAAAGCCTGCTTTTCTGAGACGTCCCGAACACGTGGCTGACTCGGCGACAATCTTCGTAGCGCCCGTCTTTCCTAAGAGTTCCTCGCCACATCTTCGAGCCATCGCCATCGCTGCATCCTCGTTGCCCTCAGGACCCAGTCTGCCACCACAGCATGTTCCAGTATCATCAAAGATACCATCGACCACCGGCTGTCCAGCGAGGCTAAGTAGCTCGCGGGTCTTGCCAGGCTGTCGCGACCGACAGCAATCTAGGACGGCTACCTTCTCGTCGCTCGCCTGAATTCCTCCGGCCAGTAGGTCGGTTCGAGAGAGGACACGCCCTTCCCAGGTTGACTCAATGGCCTTAAGCGCCTGAGTGAAATTTGCGGCGTCGTACGCGTCTTCAAAGACAATAGTCTCAACCCGACTCAGAGCCGCGGTGATGGGGGCAATCAGCTCGCGAAGTCGGCCAAGGCCGCCCCAGCGAACGAGCACATCTAGCCGTTCGGCAAAGTCGACCTCGAGGTGTGCAGGCTCACCCCACTGTGCTTCGACCGCGGCCAAGAGCGCGCGCTGCGCGTCTCCCGGGCCAGGAGCCGTGATACACATGGACTTGGTGGCCGCGGTAGGACTCGCTCTCCATGTATGCTTCACTACGCCAGCATCATCGATCGAAGCGAGCCGCTCTTGGACATACGTAGGCGCTTCTCCCGAGCTTACAAGCTCGCGTCGCAGAGAGGTCAGAGCCAGGGAGACCTCATTGCCATGGTCACAAACCTCCGTACATGCACCGCAATCGACACACGCATAGAGTCGCGATGCGCTCTCCGCATCCAAGCGCCGGGACGCGTTTCGATGAAGCTGCGCCGTGAGCATTAGTTGTCGCGGAATCACGCTCTCGGTGCCATAGGTGCGCGCCGTTGGGCACGCAAAACGACAAAGTTTTGGACAGTAGGTGCAATTGTCGAGCGCATTTGCAAAATCGGGGAGCTCGAAATCGGTCTCGACATCGCTGGCATATCCGAAGCTGCGAGGTCCTTCCCACGAGGACGCTTCCAACTTCTTAGGGCGTCGGACCTTGCCGTCCGAGGGTCGAAGCTTTTTGACGATGGCGGCAACTGGCGGCGGTAGCTTGCCACAGAGGACAAGGATACCACCATGAAGGTCAAAGGCCGAAGCCACGACTGGAATCTTACCGTGTGCGTCAAGAAGGGCCCAAAGTGGCTCAAGCTCCGCATAGATGCCCGATGCGACCGAGACCTGGTCCGTATTCACCATGTCCTTAAACGACATATTTTCGTAAGAATCCCAGCACCACTTGGTGCCGGTAAGGAGCCTGACCCTCTCCTTGAAAAGCGCAGCGCGGCTATCATTCGGCGCAGACGCTCGCATCACCCAATTCTCACCATCCACGCGTCGAAGATCAAAACCAACCTGGTTCAAGGTTGCATCCCGCGAGAGTGCCATCAGCCAGCGATGCGCTGCCTCACCGCTCGGTGCGACAGACTCACCTATCCAACCCGCCCGTGGGCTGGTCTTAAGGTAAAGCGATGTGACATCCCGGCTGAGGGCCGACCATCTTAGATCAGGACCTTGCGCGGCTCTCGGTGCGCCCCGTGTCACGGACTGCCCATCGGTCGCAACGTCGGCCACACTTGGTTCGACCACATTGAGCTGTGGGTCGCGCCAGCTGGCAATACCCAGCTCGACCGCTTGCCGAATCGTAAAGGTGGGAAAGCGCGAGAGAATGCTTCCGAGGGTTCGACCACGGCTCTCTAAAATTTCGGTCAGCTTCGCGATGTGGTCGTCCGGATGCGCGCGCAAGAGCGTCTCATCGTGAACACCAAGTGGCTCGTACGACGCCGCAAACTCCAAGACCTCGGATTGTCGCGCCGCAAGCACGCGCGGGTTCATGATACCTTTATCATCATGCACCTTCACCATCGACTCAAAATCGGACCAGAGCTCGCCCATCACTGTGCGCTGCGCGGCAGCCTTGAGCTTCCCGGTACCGTGATGGTGCGTGACATTGCCGCCCGCACGAATCGATGCACGAAGCACATCCGACCAAAGGTTGAAATAGCCCTCATCACCGGCGGAGGCCCGCATCGCGAAGGTGAAATAGAGCGAAACACCATCTAAGTAAGCATGCGAAAAATGGCAGAGGACCTGAGCCCCCCGCGCCAAGGCTGCGGTGCGTACCGAGTCGTAGACCTGCAAGGCCGACGACCAAGTGCACGCGACCTCCATCGTGTCAGGCAAGACACCGGCCCTCATCGCGTTGGCTTGCTTAAAACCGACCGCATACCGCTTATCGTACCACGCCAGACCGTGCTCCTCGCCAAGTGCCTTGGCAGAAAACCGTCCGGCAATGCGACGGGCCTCGTTGACTTCGTAAGCAAGACTTGAGCGCGAGCCTTCCAGTCCCAAGATACAGCGGCACTCTGCCGCAACTCGGTCACCTAGATAACTGGTCAGCTTCGGGAAATTCGCCCCCAGCCAAGCCAGGCGGCTCGGCCCTTTATCGCCTTTTGCTTTGCCGTGGTGCGCGTCTTTGTGGAGAAGCGAATCGAGCGGGTCGTAGATTCGAAGTACCGACGGTGAGAGCCCCGCTTCAAGCCAAGCACGTGCACAGGCCAGGGCTGTTTTTAGGTCGGGAAAATCGAAGGCGTCCCACGCCCGTTCTTCGGGCAACGGCCGGATACGCATCCACGCATCGACCCAAAAGCCCATCCGTCCCTCATTGCCAATCCATTGGTCGAGCTCATGGCTGCGCATAACGTTGGGTTCAAACTCGAGGATCTTACCTTGTCCCGTGACCACACGGGCACCGAGAACCTGGTCTTCTATTTTCCCATAACGAGATGAAAACTGCCCCGCACCACGGGCGGCAATCCAGCCACCCACGGTAGAACAGTAAATCGAGGACGGGTAATGGCCTTGGGTCCAGCCTTGCCGCTTGAGCTCGCGGTCGAGTACTTCCCCATTCACGCCAGCCTCGGCGTGGACCATCCATCGGTCGGTGTCGACCGCACGGATGGAGTCTAGGCGCTTCAGGTCAACCACGACTTGGCCTGGCTCGGGGGTAGCCCCACCGACCACACTCGAGCCCGCCCCATAAGGCACCAGCTCATAACCCACCTTTCGTGCTTCTTTCACAACCGCAACCAGGGCTTCGATCGACGTGGGTTCAATCACTGCCGCAGGGGTGATACGTGGTCCACCACTTCGCCATCGAAGCAGGTGGCGCGGCCAGAGGTCGGTCGAGACTGCAAAGCGCTCGGCGCGCCCGGTGATGACTGCATCGGGACCGAGTAATCCCTCAAGTCGCTCCAGGGATTTTTGGACTGCCTGACTCATTGATGTTCCTTATGACTATTCTCCAACCACTGGCCGATTGCCTCGGCCGAGACCCCAGCCGGGCACTCATTGGCTAAGTATTGCACAAACTCGGGTGTAAATTCGACCGAAGCTTGCGGTGAAATATCACCAATATTCCGAGTTCCTGCTTGGAGAAGAGCCCGCTCATCGCGCTTTTCCGGGCAGAGCCCACAGCCAATACAACCCGAGATACCCTCTTCGCCGGTCCAGCTCTCGAGGGCGGTGGGACCGAGGCCCTCAGCTCGAACCGCATTGGTCCACTCCAAGACGCCTCGACTTCGTCGAAAAGGTACCCGGATGAGATGAATCAGCAGAGCTACACCCAGGTTCACCTTTGCCCACAATGAAACCCAGTTCATTTCGCTGCCTCGACTTTCTGCAGCGCAAGCCGATGTGCATCCACGATGCCTCGACTGAGTAGGCTCTGCGGCTCCCCCATGCTTCCGACCATCGTCGGCTGTCGTGGGCCATCGGAAGGCAGATGATGAGGCCAGAGCCCCTGCCCGCGCCCGAGGGCCAAGACTAGATGGGTCGCCGTCACCGTCTCATTTGGAAGCGTGAGCGTATAATCGGTGTCTTGCGCGCTGATTTCTGAGACCCGCGCCCGTCGATGCTCCTTTACTTCGGGGGCCAGGGCGGCCCGGAGACGCTCAAGTGCTTCATAGGCAATCCCCCGACCGCCGACGCCAGCAACCGGCATGAGCTCAATCTGCGCAGCACTAAGTGCATCGCGGACCTCAAACCACGACAGGCCAATCGGTAGTTTCATCAGAGCAAGGATACCAGCGCCACGGGCTAAATCGCGACAGGCTGCGATGAAGTGTTCGGCTTGAAATGGAATCTCTTTGGGCCACGTCACGTGCTGCCATCGCTGCGAGAGCCCTAAGCGCTCCGCATCGAAATTCCAACCATCAACGAGGCGTGCAGTCTCGGTTTCATCCGGGGGGAATAATACCGGGATTTCGGTGAAGGTGCTCAGGCTTGCCCCGCGTAACCACTCGCCGGTTATCGGGATCAGGGTCCCGTCTTCGTAGGGCATCCACTGAAAGGACTCGAGTGAATCAATCTGCGACCACCCAAGAATACGCCCGAGGCTATTGAGCGCAGCAAGCCATGAAGCCTGCGCCTCATCCCAGCTTGGCAAAGTGGGCAGCCCCATTTGAGACGCCTCGTAGAAGGCGCGTCGACTGGTTAAGCCGGCATGTGCCTCAAGCGGCTCGAAGATTTCGATCGCCCCCGACCCGATGGCGCTGAGTCCCTCCGGGCCCCGGATCCAGGTGAGGGCTGAGCGTTCTTCGGCGCTTAATTGAGCAAGATATGCGAGAGCAGAAAAACCGCCCCCCACTACGACACGCGCATCAGACGCCACGAAATGCCTCCTGCCCAAGCCAGCGGGCCCAGTGTTGTCGATTAAATTGAGCTTGAAGCCCTTGCATCCGCTCCATCGTCGGCGGAAGCGTCGCCCAGCGCTCTTGAATAAAGCGCGCAACCTCGGCGCGCTCATCCTGAACGGAGAGAGCCCGCTCCGACGCGTAAATACGGCCCGCCCGACGGATACTCTGGAGTCCGAGATCGGCACCGAGACCAAGGCGCACACGCGCACTCAAATCACGGAGGTGATGGACATGCTCATGTCGAATCACCCACCGAAGCTCGCATTCTAGGACTGGTTCGTAGGGTTCGACTACCTGAAAGCCAGTGGGCGTCTCCGCACCAAGCTCCAGGACCTTCCATGCAAGCGTCCCGTGACGCCCCACCAATCGCCGAGCCGCCAGCGCCGAGATCTGAGGGAATGCTTTGCGAAGCTCTTCTGGATCGACCTCTTGCTCCGCCCCAGGCAATGCATGGCGGTGTGTATCGCATTGCGAAGCGCGACCTAGATGACGAGAGACTGCATCGGCTGCATCCTCAGCCTGTTGTCGAAAGCTCGCGAGCTTCCCACCAATCACCGAGAAGAGATTACGCGCACCCAAACCGCTGTGGTCCACCACTTCATAGGAGCGGCTTAGGTCATCCTCGCTCGGCCCCCAGGCGTGAATCGTATTGCGAACACCAATCCGGATCCCAATCATCCGTTGGCTGCGGATCGACGGAATGATGCGTTCAATCGCGGTGAGGAGGTACTCAACCTCATCGTGGGTTGCCTGCATATTGTCGAGGTCACCGTAGAAGTCATCGTCGGTCGTCCCAATCCAGGTCTCGTTCATGTAGGGCATGATGAAGACTTGGCGGCCATCAACCGCTTCGGTAACCACCGAGAAATGGGTCAAGCGCCGGTCGAAGACCAGATGCACGCCTTTACCGGGGCGAATGCGAAACCCACCGCCCACCGAACCTGCGAGTGCTTCAGCCCAAGCGCCTGCACAGTTGATGACCGTCTTTGCGTGGTATCGTTTTAGGCCACCTCGGGCATGCATCACTTCGACACCACTGATGTCCCCGCTGGTGTCGCGCAGGAAACCTTGAACCGTGGCGTAGGTGTGGATGCCTGCACCATGCGCTTCTGCATCCAGTGCATTCAAGAGACAGAGACGCGCGGTATCGATGCCGAACTCATCGGTCGTCACACCCCCGATAAAGTCGCCTTCGAGTCCGGGCTCGAGCGCGAGCATCTCGTCGACCTTGAGCCGGGCGTGCGGGATCCCCCGCTTGGCTGCCGCGTAGCGGTCGTAGCATTTAAAGTAGACGTCGTAGAGAAGTGGGCCGAGCGGGCCAAAGCTGTTCTCACGTAAGACAGGGACCAAGAACGGAATTCGGAAGAGAAGGTGCTTGGCAATGTTTTGAACATAGCCGCTGTCGACGCATGAGTGCTTGGTCGTGCCGGTGTCGTTAAGCAGATAACGGGCACCACCATGGATCATGCCGGAAGAATTTCCGGTGGCTCCACGAGCAAAGTCGCCCTTTTCAAAAAGGACGGCTCTAAAGCCACGTCTTGCAAGATCCCGAACCAGGCCGGTGCCATTCACCCCGCCACCGATGACAATCGCATCGTATAATTCGGTCATTACTCTTCTTTCTGAGTATCAGCCTCTTCTGACGCAGGAACCGCAGTCTTGATATGC
>JAYYQC010000329.1:0-13357 GCA_036128675.1 Myxococcota bacterium
GAGCCGTATCAAGTAATGATTCGCCTTTTGATACAGACGAGCCACTTGCAGAAATATTTACAGCATCCGCCGATAGACGCTTACCGGCGAGTTCGAAACTTACCCTGGTTCGAGTACTGGCCTCGAAGAAGGCATTTAAGATGGTCCGTCCACGTAGAGAGGGCACCTTTTTGATCCTGCGCTTCGAAACTTCCTTGAAAGCCCGCGCGGTATCCAAGATACGGTAGATATCGTCAGAATCGATCGACTCAATGCCTAAGAGGTCCCGGTTCGCTAAACTCACGATTCAACTCCTCCGCCGGCTAATTTCTTCACATGCGACACGACCTGGTCGATCGCTGCTCCCGCCTCTACAAACTGAACGTCGATATGATCGGTCGCGTCCGTCTGAAGCTTATGTCCGATGATATCAGCGCGAATGGGTAGCTCGTGCAATCCACGGTCGACGAGCACCACCAATCGAATTGCCTTCGGCCGGCCATAATCTAGGACGGCGTCCATCGCCGCTCGCACCGTTCTTCCGGTGTAGAGAACGTCATCAATCAAGATGACTGTGTGCGTTTTTATGTCGAAAGGTAAATCGGTCACACCGACCTCGGGAAACTCGGAGCGCCCGAATCCATCGTCGCGGTAGAGCGTAATGTCGACCATGCCAAGCGGCGGAAGTGTACCGGAGACTTTTTCAACCTCACGAGCCAGCCTCTGCGCCAGATGTTCGCCCCCACGTCGAATGCCTACGATTGCGATGGGCGCATCTCCCTCACGGGCACAAATGGATGCCGCCATGGAACGGATACACGAATCAATCGCTTCGGAATTTAGGACAACCAGCGACATCAAGTACCTCCTGCGAAAGCCTTAAGATGGCTTAGTCGGGAGGGCACCCAGAGTCAATCACAGGTTTTATCTTTACCGGGTTCAGAGAGACTTTGGTGCGAGGCTAAGACCAACCCGCTCTGTATCAAAGCCATCCTTGCCCCAAGACCACCAGATGAACATCGCACGCCCCATGATATGGCCAACGGGAACCGCTCCAAAAACGCGGCTATCGCGGGAGTGGTCGCGATTGTCCCCCATCATAAAGACATGCCCTTCCGGTACAACGAATGGGCCAAAGTCCCGTGTGGGAGCCGGTCGAGCATTGTCAGCGAGAACCTCGTAGCTCACACCGTGATTGCCTTCGGTCTCCTCGAGCGCATTAAACTCAAACCAAGTCGACGACTCAAAGTGGCGATCTTGGTAAACCTTGTCGCCTTGGCTTTCTCGAGGCAGGGTCTCGCCATTAACTGCGAGGACCCCATTTCTGACTACGACCTCATCCCCCGCAAGGGCCACAATGCGCTTGATGTAATTAAGCTCAGGGGTATCAGGACAAACGAAAACCGCGACATCTCCGCGCGTGGGCTCGGAAAACTCGATGAGCTGATTGGTTGTAAATGGAACCCGCACCCCGTAGCTCAACTTATTCACGAAGATCTGGTCGCCCACTGCCAAAGATGGAATCATTGAGCCACTGGGGATTCGGTAGGGCTCAACGAGTAACCAACGTACCGTTAAAGCGAAGAGAATCACCCAAAGAAAACCCCTAATGCCGTCCCATGCAGACTCTTTTTTGACGGGGACAGCCTCAGCGGATTGTTCAGGGGGCACGTCGTTGACAGCGTTCATTGTTTAATCGACCTTTAAGACCGCGAGGAATGCATCTTGAGGCAGCTCAACTGAGCCAACCGCTTTCATGCGCTTTTTGCCCTCTTTCTGCTTCTCAAGCAACTTACGCTTACGGGAGATATCTCCGCCGTAGCATTTCGCTGTTACATTCTTTCGGAAAGCCTTTACCGTGGTCCTTGCGCACACCTTGGTGCCAATGGCGGCCTGAATAGCCACTTCGTACTGCTGTCTCGGGATGATATCTTTGAGCTTGATGCAGAGAGCCTGTCCTCGATGAAACGCAACCGCGCGGTGGCAAATCAGGGAGAGTGCATCGCATTGCTCACCATTGAGCAATATATCGAGCTTGATCATATCCGCGGCTTCATACTCTCCGAGCTCGTAGTCGCAGGAGGCGTAGCCTCGGGTAAGGCTCTTAAGACGGTCATAAAAGTCAAACACGACCTCAGACAGCGGCATGTTGTACTGAACCATGACCCGGTCGAACGCCCCATAGGTGAGGTCCATCTGTCGGCCACGACGCTCCTCACAGAGCTTCATCACTGCGCCGACATACTCTTCCGGTACATGAATCGAGGTAATGATGCGTGGCTCGTTGATCGCTGCAATATCCTGGGTCGGGGGTAGCTCTGCTGGGTTGTCAATGCGAAGCTCTTCGCCTGATTTCGTGGTCACATGATACACGACCGTTGGCGCTGTAGAGATCAAGCTTAGGTTGTATTCACGCTCAAGACGTTCCTGCGTAATCTCCATATGGAGCATTCCTAGGAACCCGCAGCGAAAACCGAACCCCAGTGCTGCGCTCGTCTCAGGTTCGAACTGAAAAGACGCATCGTTAAGCTTCAGCTTTTCGAGAGCGTCCTTCAGGTCTTGGTAATCCTTCGAGTCCACCGGAAATACACCGGAAAACACCATAGGCTGAACCTCTTTAAAGCCGGAGAGCGGCTCGGCACACGGCGCGCGCGCATCGGTCATCGTGTCCCCAACCTGGGTCTGATGGATGTCCTTAATCCCGGCGATTACAAAACCGACTTCGCCGGTCTCAAGTGCATCAAGACGAATCGGCTGGGGTCCGTAGGCTCCAACCTCCTGAACTTCGAAGGTCTGCTCTGAGCGCCAAAGCTTGATCTTTTGCCCAGGCACGATGCGTCCATGCTTAACCCTCACCAGACAGATGACCCCCCGGTAGGAATCGAACCACGAATCAAAGAGCAGCGCCTGCAGTGGGGCTTCAGGGTCGCCTTCAGGCGGTGGCAAATACGCCACGACAGCCTCCAGAAGGTCCTCAACCCCAACGCCAGTCTTGCCACTGGTTGGCACCGCCGCTGACGTATCCAGGCCGATAAAGTTTTCGATTTCTTCTTTCGCTCGCTCAACATCCGCGCTTGGCAGATCCACTTTGTTAATCGCTGGAACAATCTCCAAGTCGTTATCGATGGCGAGATAAACATTGGCGAGCGTCTGAGCTTCGACGCCCTGGGTCGCGTCTACTACCAAGATAGCACCGTCGCAGGACTGAAGAGACCGAGAGACCTCATAGGTAAAGTCGACGTGTCCGGGTGTATCGATAAGGTTGAACTGGTAGGTATTTCCGTCCTTTGCGCGATAATTTAACCGGACGGCTTGAGCTTTGATCGTAATGCCGCGCTCTCGCTCGAGATCCATACTATCGAGCAATTGTTCCTTTTTTTTCCGTTCCTCAACCGCCTTACAGACATCCAAAACACGATCAGCAAGCGTGCTCTTGCCGTGGTCGATGTGAGCGACGATAGAAAAGTTGCGGATATGTTCGAGACTCATGCTACTTCCTTAAGGCCGGACTTTTAGTAGGAAGTTGCGTATAAACTCCGGGCGTGACAAGGACAACACCAGCATCAAGACAAAGCGTGAATAATCGCACCAGATGCTTGACTCTAAAGTTAGAAAGTTGGGAGATTCGGGTCATGATTAGATCTTACGCCCTGATAGTCGCTCTGATGCTCGTCCTAAGTGGATGTGGCATGTTCCAAGACAGCAAGAAAGCGCAGCTGACCAACCTTGAGCCCGAAAGCGCCCAAACGCTCGACCACTCAATGGATGCCCCCCCCGAGACCAAGGGACTCGAGCGCATCGCCTTCGACCTCAACCGCGATTCTCAGCCCGATATCTTTAAGTACTACGAGGGCGCACAGAAGGACGCTAATAACATCGTGAGCGGCGGCGTGCTTCGCCGGAAAGATATCGACCTTAACGCAGATGGCTCAATCGACGTTATTCAACTCTTCGAAGACGACGAGGTCCTCAAGCAGGAGCGCCAAGATCTCGATTTTGACGGTAAGGTCGACGCAATTACGTTCTTCAACCAAGGCGTCGTACTGCGCAAAGAAATCGACCTGAATTACGATGGAATCGTCGACATTACCCGCTTTTACACCAACGGAAAGCTCGAGCTTATCGAGAGCGACCGAGCGGGAGATGGAAAAGTCGACACCTGGGAATACTACGACAACGGCCAGCTTGACCGAGTAGGTATCGATCGAAACGGAGACGGCGAGGTCGATGAGTGGCAGACCAAGCTCGGTGGAACCGCTCCCGCTGAGGCGTCAGCACCTGCCGACGCACCTGCTGCAGCCGGCGGTGATACAGCTACACCCACATCCAATGCTGGCACAGAAGACGCGCCCGCCGATGCTGCACCGCAGCCCGAAGAATAACAAAACCGCATTTGCGGTGACCGCATACCCGGGATAAGCTCAGACTACGCGTTTTGGCGTCGCCGTATCTCGCCTTCGCTGCTCTGATTGACCCACGCGCGGAGAGATAGCTTGTTATCCCGACTCCTTATTGCAAGTTCCTCGGCAGACAACCTGACCGCCATCGAAAGTCGTATTCGTGAACTTGGGGGAAGTGACCTATTTCTCTCTCGAGGGACTCCCAAACAACATATCAGTGCACTTACTGCGAGGTCACCTCGAGCGGTTCTTCTAGCCCCCTCCTCTGCCAGCGAAGCATTCCAGTACCTGCTCCTCAAACGGTCGATTACAGGAAAAGCACGCTCAATACCTACGTTGGTCGTGGTTCAGCCGGAGGAGAAGGAGGATTACCACAGCTTAGTCAGCGTGGGAGAATTTGAGCTCTTATCCCTCAATCTTCCTGATGAAGTTTTCACCGAAGTCCTTGTCCGAACACTCCGGTACTTTGATTCTCATCTTGAATTGGCGAAGACAAAAGCAAGTCTACGAGACTCTCAACTTGAGTTAAAAGGTGTCATAAACACACTGACCGACGGTGTCATTGTGACGAACCCCCAAGGGGTCATACAACGAACGAACCCAGCGATGTGCAGTTTGTTGGGACTTCAGCAACGCGATATAGTCAACCAGCCTTTTGAGCGGCTGATTGGCGAACATGAAGTCATCCGAATGACGGGGCTGGGACCACTCTTTAAAGAGAATGCGGCCATTACCGGCATGACTGTCACGTTTCGACGGAGGGACGGTTCATTCCTACCTCTCTCACTCTCAGGCAAATCACTGAACAGTTCACTCGAAGAGATACAGGGCTACATTTTAGTGGCCCGTGATGTCCGAGACACTCTTTTCCTGATGCAAAACGAGTCACGTGATGCCGCAAAAGTGAGACAAGAACATCAGGAACTCCAAAAAGAAACCGATGAAAAGCTCGCAAAGGTGCATAATATCCTAAGCCATTCGGAGCGACTTTCTCAAATTGGTCAACTGGTCGCTGGCATCGGTCATGAGATAAATAGCCCGCTTCACCTCATCCAGCTCTCTCTACAAGAGGT
Organism: Myxococcota bacterium; assembly: GCA_036128675.1. Classification (GTDB taxonomy): domain Bacteria; phylum Myxococcota; class XYA12-FULL-58-9; order XYA12-FULL-58-9; family JABJBS01; genus JAYYQC01. Next base: position 5,453 of record JAYYQC010000329.1, read on the forward strand.
CGGAACCCATTCGGAGAAGCTATCAAGCCTTCTTCATGCCCTCTTTGAGCCTGACCCAACAATGTCTCCTGAGGAGGTACAGGAGCTCGAATCGGTGACCGGCGAGCTCAGCGGCATTTTCGAGAGTCTCAAGGCATCGGTCGATATGGCAAACGCGGGGGCCGAACGCCTGATCAATGTAAGTGGAGCGTTAAGAGTTCAAGCGAGAAGAGATGACGCCTTCCAAGAGGCACTTAACATCAATTCTCTGATCGAGCAGTCTCTAACCCTACTGCGTTACCGGCTGTTGCAGGTCGATCTCGAACTTGAGCTTAGGGACATACCGCTCGTCGCAGGCTTCCATACCCACCTTACCCAGGTTTTCACCAACATCCTGGTAAATGCGTGTGATGCGCTCGAAGATAAGCAGAAGAACGAGACCTCCGACTTTACGCCCACGATACTTGTTGAGACAGCGTGTGAGAATGACATGGTCATCATCGCCTTCTCCGACAACGGCCCCGGCGTTCCTGACGACCTTCGGAGCAAAGTATTCGACGACTTCTTTACAACCAAGGCCGCCGGCAAAGGCACGGGGATCGGTCTCGCCTTGAGCCGCAAATTCGTCGATGACCATGGTGGCGAAATTGAGATCAGCGGTTCGGAGAAACTCGGTGGTGCTCGATTTCAAATAAGTCTACCTCTCGCTGGAAATTCGAGTCTGGGGGTTCCAAGCGTGAGTGCGTTGACATCCAAAAGTGAACTCGACTAGCATGTTTCAAGGCTGCAAGGACGTTTGCAAGCGGCGCGGAGGATTTCAACATGACCTCTAAGCGGTCACATTCCCGGCTCGCGATATTGGCTTTGACTGCCCTGCTTGGCCTCGCCGGTCTCGGCCTCAACCTTACGCCGGCACACGCGGCAGACGGGCCGTCCATCTTCGTGTTTCTACCCAACGACATGCGCGCGCGCGCATTCGAGAAACTGCTCACAACCGCAATGCCAGGTGTCGACATCACTGTTTTCGGCCGGCTCAAGGACTTTCAAAACAACATTAAAAAGGCCCCACCAGATGCCGTGTTGACGATGCGCGCAGTCATCGACCAGCAAAAGGGCGTCTCAGCGATCCTCCAAGGAGCCGCAGGTGGCAAGACACAAGAGTCCTACGTGCTTATCTCAGTCGACCAACCTGCCTCCTTGGCCGACAAACCGGTCATTGGTGTCGTCGACATCCTTGGCCGTAAAAAAATGCCCAGCTTCGTCAGCGAGATCGTCAATACTAAGACAAAAGTAAAGCGCGTCGCGAAGCCTGAGGATCTCCTCTCGCTGCTGCAATTCAAAATGGTTGATGCCATTCTGCTTCCGAAGGCCGGATACGACCAACTTAAATCTAAAACCGAGCTTAAGCTCGTCGTTTCGGACGCCCCGGGCCGAGTCTTCCTTCCCGCTGTCGGCTTCCTATCCACCAATCACAAAGACACGTTAGCCAGCGCTGTAAAGAAACTGGATGGCGAAGTATCCAAGATAATTCGTGTCAGTTCCTGGAGGGCCAACTAATGCTCAGGACCAGGTCATTTATACTTTCCTGTCTTTTCTTAGTCTCGACCTCCGCGATGGCAGACGATGATACAAGCAAGGTACTTATCCTTCATCCCGACAGTGAATCGGCCACTCAGGTTCTAGCCGGCCTAGCCGACGAGGTTGGCGAGGATCTGAACCTCATTTCGGTTGAGTTCTCCAGTAAACTAACCACAACCGACATCGACACACTCCTCGCCGAGCATAGCGCCGATGCGCTTGTCCTCATGAATAATCCGACAGTAGAGCTTTACCGCGCGTACCAACAGACAAAACCTGAAGGAACATCTTTTCCGCCAGCCGTCATGCTGCTCACCTCGTTCCTTGAAAAGGCTTCGGCTGGCATTCAAAACGCGACGGGCATCAATTACGAAGTTGCCGCCGTTAGCTCGATGGTGAACCTCCGCAGCCTCGTCGAGTCAAAGGTTGAGCGTGTGGGCGTCGTGTATCGCGACGTATTCGAGGATTTCGTTCGTGAGCAGCAAGCGATGGCGGCACAGGAAAAAATCCAGCTGGTGCCTCGCCGTATCCGCTCAACACACGTCGACCGCGACCTCAAGCCGCTTCTTCGCCAGCTTCTTGTCTCGGACATCGATGCGCTGTGGGTTCTTAACGATAACCAGTTGCTCTCCCCAACATCGGTCGCCAAGACCTGGTTACCCGCACTAAAGCACAACGATTTCCCTGTCGTGGTTGGTGTGCAGGCACTGGTATCCTCCGAGTTTCGCTTCGGTACATTCGCACTCCTGCCTGACCACGAAGCACTCGGAGTACAGGCGGCCCAGCTTTTATTCGAGCTGGAAGAAAGCGAATGGCGCGCTGATTCCATAGCCGTACAAGAGCCCGTCGCGGTGAAAAAGGTATTGAACGTATCGCAGGCGCGAAGGCTGACTGAGCTGAATGAAGATGCGCTTCGCGGTATTGATGTCATTATCGAATAGTCCCGTACAAGTGGCATCCGCATGACCAGAGCACCGCTTAGATTGAGGCGGCCGGAGAGAGGACCTGTGCGACTCTCACTTCTAAGTGATAGCCCGCGCGGGGTTCTCACCCTTCAATCGCACGCGGACCCCAGCCAGAGCCTGTGACCTAAGGTTTCTTTAAACTTGGAAAGAGATAGGGATTTCGAGCTTAAGCTTGAAGGCGCAAAAGTCTTGTGATGGTTCCTGGGCATCGAGTGCCAGTGAAACGGAGCCTCCCTCGGCAGAAACAAAGGAACGTACCGCATCCATCCCAACCCCTCTACCCGAAATGTCGGTGAGTTCTTGAGCGGTAGACATGCCAGAGTCAAAGATAAGCTCTGCAACAGCATCGCTCGTCGCATTTTGAGCGGCCTCGTCCCCATGAAGCTCAGCGTACTTGTTTCGTAGACGCTGAAGGTCGAGGCCCCGACCGTCATCCCAAACGCTGATCGTTAATGTTGTGTCGTCGCTTTGGGCCTCAACAGTAATGCGTCCAGTCGGGTCCTTACCGGCTTTACTACGCTCAGTCCCTGATTCAAGTCCGTGGTCCACTGAGTTCCGGAAGACGTGAACCAACACATTTTGAAGGAGCTCTGAGGTTTTGGATGGAATCCGTAAGGCCGGATCGCTCACATCAAAAATCGGTGGTTCTTTACCTAACTCATCCGCAAGCTCAATCGCGCCCTGTATCGGATTCTTTAGAACCTCATCGACGGACTTACCGGCAATGGTTCTCTGGATATCTTTAAGCGCACCCTTAGCGGTGTCACTTAAGCCATCTTCACTCAGCAGGGCACTGGAAAGTCGTTCAAAAGCATCGACGAGCGACTCTGGGATCCCAGTGGACTGGGCCGCAGCGCCCTTGAGCTTCCCTTCATAAACCTCTTGATACTCACCTAAAGCATGAGCAACACCATCGAGTTCCTCAAGGAGCTGCTCTTGGCTTGGGGTATCCTCATCCCCATCGCGAAACTTCTTATAAGACGTCTCAGACTCATGCAGAATATCGTTAAGAAAATTGAACTGATAGGTTCGCGCGTTGCCCTTAATCGTATGCATATTCCTAAAGAGCTCACCGACACCGTCGTCGTTAAGTTCATCCGAAGTAAGCAAAACGCGGTTCCGTTCGACAAAGGCCAGACTGCCCTTCATGAAGCCCTCAAAGTCGGAACCACCCACCGCAAGAACCTGACCAACTATCTCAAGTTGTCTCTGCTGCTCGCCCATAGCCTTCTGTAGGCTGCGAAGCTCCGTGACATCACGAAGGGTGAGCATCATCTTTTCGGTCTCACCTGACTCATCAGAGATAGCGTTCCACTCGACTTCTAAAATTTTGACCCGATCATCCCCAAAGCGTTTCTCAAATTCAGAGGGCAAGAGGTGACTATTCAAAATGAAGTTAATCGAGGGTTTGCCAAGCATATTGCTCAGGGCGACGTCAATTCTATCCACGGCATCGACACCCAAACTGGTCGAATTTAATAGAACATCAGGAAGTCCATTGCCTGCGATCTCATGGGTCTCCAGGATTTTCTCGAGATAGGCAGAATATTCATGGTGAATCCTCTGCCCTGACGTAATCGTGAGAATGCCCTGCTGTAAATTCTTGAGCATATTCTCAACATCGACTGTCTTCTGCTTTAAATCCAAGGTGCGCTCTTCGACCTTATGCTCCAGGTCGCGGTTTAAGCTCTCCAGGTCCTCGTAAGAGGCTGCAAGATCACTGACCAGCTGGTTGAACGAGTTCGCAAGGACTTCGAGGTCATCGCCACTTCTGACGTCGACCATCACTGTTTCCTGCCCGGAGGAAATAGACTTCGCAGCATCAGTAAGGACCCCAAGAGGCTTGGTAATGCGGGTAGCTTGCCGAAGGGTGATGAATGTCCCAAGCAAAAGCATGGCACCGCCCAAAAGAACCAGAATGAAAAGTGTACGTTGCAGGGCTTTTTGCGACTCCGACCGCGCGCTATCCAGCTCAAGTCGCATTGGCTCTGTGGACAAGCCGTATCGAATCGTCCCGACGATTTCCTCTTCAAGTTCGACCTTTTGAGAAAACTCCCAAATTTCTTGTTCGAAGCTCTGTAACTTGCGGTAGCCAGTCTCGGTCTCTAGAAATTCCTCAGATACGCCAAGCGCCTCCCAAGCGCCGGTACCATCAGCGGAGTTCGGTGCCTGATAGGCCCAAGGGTTCAGATCCGCATCCAAGAAAAGCCCGTAAACGACGCTTTGGTCCTCTTCTACGGCACGCGTAACCATGTCCCTGACATCGCTGATTGCGTTGGCCTCTACAAAACCACGCAGCGCGAGCGCATGACTAGAAGACAGGATTTTACCCTTCGACTCGAGAGCTTCAGTGATCAATGCTTCATCGCTCTCGAGTTGGCTTTTCGAAAGGTTTAGCTGCAGATATGCGACCACGGCGATCATACCAACACTCACCAGTGAGAGGGTCGCAGCCGTTGTTGTAATCAGCGTCTTACGTAAACTTGTCTTCACCGAGGCTTCTCCGAACGTTCAGCGTTTAAAGGAAAACCACGCCACCAGAATCGACCATCTCATCGATCTGCTCCGACACGACCTCCATACCTTCCGGCTCCCACTTTAGGTGAAAAGCGAACTTCTGAAAAACTGGAACTGGAGATTTCCCATCACCACGATCGATCAGGTGCTTCATGCAAAGCTTCGGTGCTTCGCTACCAAAGCTTACGTAACGCCGGGCATGATTGACGACACTGGGAATTTCCGCGTGGAAATCAGCTCGCTTTCGCTTCGAAGACCCGGGGAGAAGCGCAGACTTTAACTTGCCCCAAATGGCGTTGGTGACCTCACCCAATAAGCTATTTACCTCTCGGTAATTCAACTCCGAGCGCTCCACTTGCATCCCTGGGACAAACCCCTCAACCAGCAAGTTCCCTAAGTCCGCTTCGGCAGTTTGAAGCATCATATAGCCTCGGCACCAGTCGCTCTCCAGACGAATCAAACTAAAGAGTTCTCCAAAGATTAGACGGTCATGAATGAGGTATGGGGGTTCTGTCGTGACATCGGAATGATTAAAGACGCCCGAGAGAGCTTGACGGGTTTCCTCAGCAATCGTTGATGTAATCGAGAGTGGGTATTCTCGCGTGAAGATCTTTGATTCTATCGACGCTTTGAGCTCCTCGTCACCTGCCGCATAATCTGTGACACCGACCAGAGCTTCGGGTTTGTCACCCTCCGAGGTGCAACGTCGAAAAATCGGAAGCTCGGTTCGAGTCTCTCGGATCAGACGCAACGTATCGAGCGTCACTGAGTCATCGATAAAGACCGCACCGAGGTCGATATTCGAACGTAAAACTTGGTGAATTGAAGATTCTTGCTCAGCCCTTAGTCCGATCAACGATGTCTCATCGAAGAGCATCTTTAACCGTCGAACTTCCCGCATATCCGAATCAAATACCAACACCTTCGACTGTATGGTCATTGTGTCCCCCACGGTCATACTGAAGCACGCCTGTACGGACTAAGTGGAATGCCTCCTTGGATGCTCGATTGTACGTCAAATTCGTAGGCCGCCTAAAGAAGTATTTCAGAATAAACTCCCGACTTGAGCCGACCCCGGAACCAAAGTAGATTTTAAGGAAGCAGTCAGCCAATCTTCATCCACGGGAGACCCTGATGGCCAATTCAGTTACACGCTCTGACGAAGCGTTTATCCTCGCAGGTGCCGAAGATGGACCCTTCCACCGTGTTTTGGACCAAATCGAAGCGCTTCACTTCGAGGTTCGTCGATACTCAACCTCAGAGAGCTTTCTCGCAGCTTTAGAGGGCTCAAGCCCCATCACGCTCCTTGCGATTGATGGCTCTCTCATGAGCGAAACCGAATCGCGCGAGACGTTTGCAGAGATGAAGACGAATCACCCCGAAACGCCCATCATCTGGCTTTGTGCATCGGGCACTTTGGCACCCAATCATCTCGCGTTACTGCCCGAAGTCATTCTCGAATCCGAAGAAAACATCGACACCATGCTGTGTAAGACCCAGCGACTCCTCGTCGATCATTTCTTTCCGCGCATCGTCGCGAATGCGATGCGCTTTTCCGCGAGGTCCGCCCTAAAGCAATCGTTCCACACAAATCTGCTCGTCGACCGCGAGTACGTCCGAGCAGACCATTCCCCTCTCTCCGAAATCTCAGCCGTGATCAATTTCCACGGACCAGGAAGCAGGGGCACTATTATCGTGAGCGGTACCGAGGCATTCTTCAACAAGACTTGCGACAAGATTTTACCCGCCAATCGAGAGAAAGATGACGGTGAAGCCTCCGCTCTCGCAGGCGAGATGTGCAATACCATCATGGGTAAGTTTAAAGCGTTTTTGGTTCAAAATGGCATGAAGTCAGAGATTGGCTGCCCACTCACCTTCCGAGGTGAGACAACCACCGTCGAATACGGCCATGGTTCTTTATCTTTGGTGAATCGCCTGAAAGCCGAGAAAGACGACCTTTTTGTGGAGCTGGTCCTCGACATGTTCGATACCAGCGCAATTCAACCGACAGTTAAAGAAAAAATCTTAGAACCCGGCGGCTTGTCGTTTTTCTAGCCGCATAATCCTTGGAGTAAATAATGGCCAAAGAAACAATATTAGTTGTTGATGACTCGGGCATCATCCGAGAGCAACTCTCTCATACTCTCCGCTACCATGGCTACAAAGTCCTTACCGCAGATAACGGTGGCATGGGCCTTACAATGGCGATGACCCATTCTGAGATCGACTTATTTATCGTCGATATCAATATGCCGAATATGAATGGCTTGGAGATGATCGAGGAAATTCGGTTGATTGGCGCGCACCAGAAGACACCTATCTTCGTATTAACCACTGAGTCATCGAGCGAGATTGCGAATGAGGGTAAACAAGCTGGTGCAACTGCCTGGATTGTGAAGCCATTTAAGGAAGAGCCTCTCCTCGCGGGCATCCGTCACGTCCTGAACCAAGCTTAAAGCGCACCGTCAGTTGCGCCTCTTCAATCGTTCCTAAAAGAAAAAGGGCCGACGACTCTTCCGAATCGTCAGCCCACTTCCATTTATCCGATTCTACGAACTAGTAGGCCCAGCCCCAGGTGCCATCCTGAAGCGAAGGGCTGAATGTCCGAATGCCAAGCTCTAAACGGTCGCCGGTATCATCGAAGACAACCCGTCCTGAAGCTCCTTCAAAGTCGACCGCACCGCCGGCATCGTACACTGCTTTCGCCGCGCTAAGCCCATCCGCACCAATACCCACGGTTGTAGCGTCTGTCCCAAGATTGCTGACTTTAAAGCTTTGCATCCCGGCCTGGATCGACGCACGGTCTTCACCACCTGCTTTGAGCATCGCATGAGCAAAAGCCATGGCGCAATCATATGCCGTCGGC
>JAYYQC010000330.1:0-10000 GCA_036128675.1 Myxococcota bacterium
TTGTTGTACTCGACTGAGCAAAGGCTTCTAAAAAAACCGTCCCTCGATTCGCCAATCGATCAAGGTGCGGTGTTTTTATGACATCATTCCCATAGACGCCTAAGCGGTCCGCACGGAGTGTATCGACGGTGATCAAGAAAACACTGGATGGTTCAGGTGACGAAAGAGTCGTCGGGGGTTCCTCTTGAGAAGGACTCTGCTTACAAGCGATTGCTGAAGTCAAAAAGAAAAGAACGGTGATACTTGCTCGCCAACTTACCATGGGCAAACCGTAGCAATGTCTGATCACTTGTCAAAAAAGCGACGAAAACACTTCAGCCGCAAGGTCTGGGCCCCCAAGAGCTTGGATCTCTCTGATCAACGTTGGACTCGTGACATTCACTTCGATCAGGAGTCCATCAATGACATCCAGTCCCACAAAGTAGAGTCCGTCCGCTTTAAGCCGTTCTCGCATTGCACCAGCGATGGCGAAGTCTCGTTCATCTGGTTCACATCGGACAACGCTTCCTCCAACGTGAACATTTCCTCGATGATCACCTTGTTTAGGAACTCGGGTAATCGCACCTTTTAACTCTCCATCAATCAAGATCAAACGCTTATCGCCCTGACTTGCCGCCGGTAAATACTCTTGCAAAATGATGGGTTCATTCTCTTCAGAGGTTAGTAGGTCTAAAATCGCCGAGACGTTTGTATCGTCTTGGGACAATTTCAAAACACCGTATCCACCATGGCCATCAAGAGGTTTCGCAATGGCCACGCCTTGATGCTTCTCGAGAAAGCGGCGTGCAACAGCTTTGGACGCTGTTACCATCGTGTCGGGACAGAGTGAGGGGAACTCGAGTGCGTAAAGCTTTTCATTGGCCGAACGCACGCCGGCGGGAGAATTTACGACTTTTAAACCGCGGCGCTCCGCGAAAGAAAGTAACCAGGTGACGTTGAGATAAGACTCATCAAAGGGGGGATCAGTCCTGATAAAGACCGCCTTCACTTCTTTTTCAGCCACTTCGCACTCGGTGACCACTTCGTAAAAGTCGGCCGCTCGATCCGCGACCCTTATCTCGAGACCCCTGAAAGTGAGCTGGTGGGGTTCGAGATCGATGTCCTTTGGTGCCACATGCAATACGCGGAACCCATGCGCCTGCGCCGCAAGCATAAATGCAAACGAAGTATCGTGAGCGGGATTCACCCGCTCCATCGGATCCATCACGAAGGTTACGAAAGTAGACATCAAAATCCCTTATCTTCAGCATTACAATTGCCCAAATACGTCCTCAGGCATTTATTTCATCGCATTGCTGATCTAGTTGGTCTGCGATAACATGAAGAGTTGAAAAATAAACAACGAAACGACCATTGGGAGGTCCAAAATTCGTAAAATTCACGGCCAAACTGGCGGCCTTAAGACCAGCCAGCTCCGAGCGCTAGACCGGCTTCATGACCGCCAGGTTCCTCCAGACGTCGCGCTAAGTCCTGAACTCGCTAAACACCTTGCTGTCATTTCTGCCGAAATACGTCGTCAAGTCGGGGTCATTCTCGATCGCCGTGGCCGTGTTGTCGATGTGGTTGTTGGGGACGCAACGCGAATCTATCTCCCTGATATCGGTAGACAGCGTGGAGGCGGAAATCTACGTGGGCTTCGACACGTTCATACGACCCTTGGTAATGCTGAACTCAAACCGGAAGATATTACCGACGTCACCAAGCTACGGCTTGACCTCGTCGGTATTGTTGGGGTGAGTTCTGATGGTCGTCCACTGGACTTCCATTTGGCCCACCTTCCCACCGACGAGCGACGCGCCGATGGCGGACAGGACGTCGAGCAGCTGCGCTTTCCCACCGTTTTCAAGATTGACTTCGAATTTCTCGAAATCATTGACGCGATCGAGCGACGTCTCAATCGTCGACATGCAGCACGAAAAACCGAAGATGGGATCGCCCGGGCGACTCTCATCGGTGTCTACGACAACAAGGATGACATCGACTGGCGCCAGGCCGAGATGGTCGAGTTGGCCTCAACCGCTGGCGTTCAAATCGAGCATCGAATTGCGCAGGTTAGACCTCGCCCAGATGCAAAGTTTGTTGTGGGTCGAGGGAAACTCGAAGAAGTGGTTCTTCAATGCCTCGATGAGGATATCGAATTACTCATTTTTGATAACGACCTCACGCCGGCTCAAGCTCGTAGCCTCGCGTCATCAACCGACTTAAAAATCATCGACCGCACCCAGCTAATACTCGACATCTTCGCGCAGCACGCGAGCAGCCGCGACGGTAAGCTTCAAGTCGAGTTGGCTCAGCTTCGCTACAATCTACCTCGGCTAACCGAGATGGACGCGGGGCTCTCGAGACTCACTGGCGGTATTGGTGGTCGCGGTCCGGGGGAAACGAAGCTTGAGATCAACCGTCGTAGAGCTCGGGAGAGAATCAACAAGCTAGAAGGCCAAATAAAAGCACTGAGCAAACAGCGTGGACTTCGTCGACGAAATCGCTATCACAGCGGACTCCCGGTCGTTGCGGTTGTGGGCTACACCAACGCGGGTAAATCGACGCTGCTCAACCGCCTCACCCGCAGCGATGTCTTGGTGGCAGATCAGCTTTTTGCCACCCTCGATCCAACGAGTCGCCGTCTTAATTTTGCCGATGGTCACCATCTCATTTTGACCGATACCGTCGGCTTTATTCGCGACTTACCCGCAGACCTCGTCGCTGCCTTTCGGGCAACCCTCGAAGAACTCGAAGGTGCTGCGATTTTAATGCACGTCGTCGATGTAGCTGACCCCCGCCGAGACGAAAAGATTGCCGCAGTCCGCACGATTTTGGCCGAACTTCACCTTGAACAAATCAATGAAGTCCTTGTCTTAAATAAATGCGACACCATCGATGCGTTTGAGTACCGAGCCCTCGCTCGAAAGCTCAATGCCATTTCAGTAAGTGCCCTGGATGGATTAGGTTTAGAGAGCCTTCGCGATGAGCTTGCGCGACGCACTCGTCCTCAAAAGGACTCGAGCTGGGAGCAGGAAGATGGCCAGGAAGACATGAGAAAATCGTCCACTCTGCCCTCGGTGATTTGAGGGGGGCTCTAGAGGGGGTTCTCTAACACAAAGACCAGGACACCCTTATCAAACTTAGGGCCGCCTACAATGAGTCGCCCGCCCGCCTTGAGCTTGAGAACTGTGGAGAACTTTGGGTTATCCGAAAAGAGCTTGATTCGAGCATCGCCTTGTTTGGGATCGGCCTCTACCTCGGCTTGGACCCACGCTTTATTTGGAAGTTTTACCTTACCCGCGCTCCCTGCCCGCAATGCCATGATCACTTTATCACGAACCTTGAAGCCCTGAAGTTTAAACCGCTTTAAGTCTGTCCGAAGTCGTGAAAGTTCAGCATCGACATCACCGGTTGGCGTCGCCTCAACCACCGTTAAATGGAGCTTCGGTTCAACCGCCGCTGTATCAGCGAGCGCCGGCTTCCACGGCATCAGCAGCAGGAGCGCTGCTATCAATCCAAATGATCGCGGTATCTCCATTATCTGGTTGATAAACCACGGTTCGCGCATCTTCCTCAACCTCCACAGACTCAACGATGACCGACGCACTCTGAAACCCATTCTTCTTTACCTGTTCTGGTGACGATTCATCAGTCGCGAGAAAATGTGCGATTGATGGTGCGACTACAGCGCCTAACATCATCGCTCCACCCAGAGCGAAAGCCAAGCGTCGTCGACTACCAAATTGAATATTGAGCCACTCAGAGACCGAATCCATCCACGAGGTAGGCTCGGGGCTCTCAAGTCGTGCTTGGATTCGAGCTTGCGCCCAAAGAGCTTCGACTTCACCAACTTCTTCGTTGACCGCCTCACGCAACAAGCCAGATACAGGGCTTAAGCTTTCCATGCGTAGCATGCATGGCTCACAACTCTCGATTTGTCGCTCCAATACTTTGGAACCCTCGCCCTTGAACACCGCTACCAACTCATGATCTGGAGCCTCACAACACCGCCGTTTCATGCAACTTCCTCCGTCGAAAGCTTGGTCAAGGACTGCTGAAGCGCCTTACGCGCGTGGAAGAGCCGACTCATCACCGTCCCCTTCTTAATTTTCAGGGTATCAGCAATTTCTTCATAACTCAGCCCCTCAACTTCGCGAAGGACAACGACCGAGCGATGGATTTCAGGGAGAGCCGAAACCGCTTTCATCAAAACATTACGTAACTGTGCGCGCTCAACACTCTGAGTCGGGTCGGATTCATCCAAATTCAGATAAAGTGCGTCCGAAGTCGCAAGTGGACCAGCTTGGACATCGTCACCGAGGTCAACCAATCGAGAGCGCTTACGCTTTCGAGTCTCATCGATACAAAGATTTACGACGATGCGATAAAACCAAGTGTAAAACGAAGCCTGGCCTTCGAAGCTTGAGAGCTTCCGATGCGCACGACAGAATGCTTCTTGAACGACATCTTCTGCGTCCTCTCGACTTCTAAGCATACCGTACGCAACGCGAACGCTTCGTTCGTAATACTTAGATACGAGTTGTGAGAAGGCAATACTCTCTCCACGACATGCGCGTTGAACTAATTCTTGATCTGTATACGCGCTTTGCTGCGATGTATTTTCCATCAAGTCCTCTTGGCCTACTTCGCCTTGAATTACCCGAAAACCTTTAGCTTTCAATTCTTTACGTGCGGTTGAAGTCATAGTCGCCTCCTCTGGCAACTTAGAGACGGCACCGGGTTCAAGTCTATTCACTGGGAAAGTGCTTAATCTTTGCGAAGTGCTTTCTCTGCGATCTCGGCGAGCTCTTTACAACGTGCCGTTGCCGAGCCCACTGCATTGATCAACGTCGTGCGTAAGCCTCCATCTTCAAGGGTATGCAGCCCCGCAATGGCCGTTCCGCCCGGGCTTGTTACCTTGTCTTTTAGCACGCCAGGGTGTTCTCCACTCTCCAAAAGTAGATGGGCACTGCCAAGAACTGTTTGAGCGGAAAGTTGCTGAGCCTGACGTCGCGACAATCCTACCTTCACGCCCGCATCCGAGAGCGCCTCGATAATCATGAAGACGTAGGCAGGACCACTCCCAGAGAGTCCGGTGACTGCGTCGAGTAATGTCTCCTCCATCACTTCAATTCCAAGGCCAATGGCCGAGAAAATCTCTGCTGCCTGTCCACGCTGAGCTTCGCTCACCTTACCACCAAAGACATATGCGGTGGCTCCTGCCCCAACGAGCGCGGGCATATTCGGCATGCTTCGACACACTGATACACTCTCAGGTAGGTTCTCCCGTAGCTGGGCCATGGTGTAACCAGCGGCGACCGAGATCACCAATGTGCCCGGCCGAATGTGCTCCCCAATTTCCTCCATAACGCGGGTTAAGATCTGGGGCTTTACGGCAAGTACGACGACATGAGCGTCCTTAACAGCATCAATATTACTGGTCGTCGTTCGAAGACCGTAACTCTCGGCAAGGGATGATAACCGGTCTGGATGACGGTCCGATGCCACTATTTGCTGCGCTGGCACCGCATTAGCCTTTAGTAGGCCGCGAAAAATAGCCTCGGCCATATTTCCAGCACCAACGAATCCGATTGTAAGTGACTGCAAGCTCATGAATCCTCCTGGACAACGATCCAATTCCCCAACGTCCGGCTATCACGGGTCGGTATCAAGCCACAATGGTGGCGTTGAACGTCGTGGCTCAATTAGGTATGCAGCGCCTCATCTACTCAATGGGGACAATGTCGGGAGGATCCATCATGCTTCAACGCTCGTTACTACTACTCACCCTGGCCATCGTTGGTCTTGCAGCCTGCTCAGAATCATTCACACCAGAGCAATCTGGTTATTGGCTGCAAAAGTTAGAAGATGAAAAGACACGCATCGAGGGGTTAAAAAACCTTGGGAAATTTAAAGAGCCTGCGGTCGTAGATGCGGTTATCAATCTTTTGGAACAAAAAGGGGACTGGCAGCCAGATGCCGCCTACACCCTAGGCCAGCTTGGCGATACCCGCGCTATTCCGAACCTCATCGCAGCCATCGATTACGCTGGAGCACCTGGTAAAAGTGCCCGGTCACGGCGAATCAATAAAACCAACATCAACGCCGCACGCGCTTTGGCAATGCTCAAGACGGATGCCGCACTTGACCCAATCGTCCGTCTGACCAACTCAAGCGATCAAAACACGACACAGGCAGCTATTGAGTCACTCGGGAACCTAGGAAACCCTGGCGCAGTAAAGCCGCTCGCTGAATTCGCCAGCACCGCATCACACCCATTTATCCGTAAGACCGCAGTCATTGCACTCGGCAAACTAGGCAGCGCTGAGGCGGTCGCACCACTCATCGTTGCGCTCTATCAAGAACTGCCCGGTGTGAGCTTCTACCTCGAAGCCCGCCAAGCGCTCATTGAAGTAGGACCGGCCGCAATCCCAGCCCTCCTTGAAACGCTTGACCGCAAAAATAAGGCGGTTGAAGCAGTAAGGCTTACCGATGGCCAGCCGATTGCCGAAGGTGCAATCGAAGGTAAAGCAGCTTTTGCACTCGGCATCTTGCGCGCGAAAGAAGCTGAGGAGAAGCTAGCTTCATCGATGGTGAGCTTCTACACAAAGTTCAAAAAGGACGAGTCAGTCTTTGCAAGCATTCCAGGCGCTGTGAGCGAGATTGCGTACGCTTTGGGTTATATCGGCGGCTCTAAAGCTCAAAGTGCAGTTGAGCGCATCGTGACCGATGCAAATCCAAACCTTCGGATTGCGGGTGCCGAATCGCTTGTCGAAATGGGAGCCAAGAGTTCTGTGCGGACTCTTTCCAAAATCGCCGCCAGTGGCTCAGGCGATCTCAAGAGTGTGATTGACGCAGTCGCAATGCTGGGAAGTGATTCCGACGGAAAGGTTCTCACCGCACTGGCCGCCAAAGAAGGACTTAAGACCAGTGCAGAAGCTGGTCTCAAAGCACTAACCGCAGCCGGTGAGTGTAAAGAAGACGTCGCTTGTTGGCGCGGAAAGCTTAGCGATGCAGATGTAAATGTACGACGCAGAGCAACCCGCGAGCTCGGCTGGGCCGCAGATCAAGAAAGCCTCGCTGAGCTTTTAAAAGCAGCCGAAGACGAGGACCCTCGGGTACGAATCGCCGCTCACAGCGCGCTGGTTCGTCTCAAAGGGGTAGATGTTGAAAAACTCGAGTCCATTCACAAAGCTTGGTCGAAAAAATCGGAATACCGAAACGCGAATAAGGACCTTACCCGTACCATCGCGGTTATCAAAAACGCCACAAAGGCATAAGCATATACGCTTGATTGCCCGGAGCATCGGTGCCTTCGGTGCCGACCTTCGGGACTTTGTTTTCCCACCTGGCTGCCATGCGTGTGACACGCCTCTTGGTCATCGTTATCAGCCTCAGCTTTGTTACCACTGCACCCTCTCGCTCATCGATCTATGGTACCCACAATGCTCAACCTGCAACGAGCCACCATTATCAGAATCCTGCCTCTGCAAAAGCGATCCGGCCCCTTACGACGCACTCTTCGCTCGAGCTCTTGATGACGGTCCGGCAGCGCAACTGCTTCGCCATGCCAAAGATCGACATCAACCAGAGGTTCTTCGAACAATCGCTCAACTCATGCTCGAGGACCAACGCGTCTCTCCATGGCTGAAGAGGACCCATGCTATGGTTGCGGTGCCATCGACCCTTCCAAACCGTATTCGGCGAGGTTTCGATGTTGGAGCCGAAATTGCGTGGCACCTCTCGGAATATACCGGCATTCCCCTCATTCAAAATCTACTAAAGCGTCGGTCTTTTGAGTCACAGCGTAAGAAGCCGAGCCGTGAAGATCGAGTTCGAACGCATGCCGGTTTCAAGCTTTCATCAACCCGCCTCCGCGGTGTATTCTGTATTGTGGACGATATTTCCGTTTCAACTCAGACAGTTAGAGAGGCGGCTCTCAGTTTACGGAAGGCAGGTGCCGAGGGGGTGTGGGTTTGGACATTCAGTCGTCGACTGCACACTAAAACTACTGAAGCGTTGACAAAGGAATAGGCCCTTTCTAGGGTTCACACATGTGGGGAGAAGGGCGCATATTCGATGGGCCCAACGAGTTTTACAGGAATCGTTTATGAAGCAAGCATCGAAATGGGCTATTTTCTTATTGGCGCTCACCCTAGTCGTGAGCTGCGGCACCCGCCGGCCTGGGACCACTCAGGACCCGACAACAACCTCCGATCCGAGCGAGCCTGTTGATACGTCAGACCCTTCTGGGACCACCGATCCTGCCGATCCATCGAACACCGGTACTGCCTGTGAGTCCAACGACGATTGTGCTCCAGGTATCTGCGGAGAGGACGGCACTTGCCAACCCCGTGACCTCGCTTGTTTCAGCGATGCAGATTGTTTCGACGACGAATACTGCGCATTTCCATCAGGAGCATCCTATGACCCCGCCTTGGCTGGCGCGTGTACACCGGCATGCACCGGGCCCGAAGAGTGTCCCCTTGGTCAAGAATGTATCGATGGACGTTGCTTTAGTAACTACGATTGCGATCCAGCTGCCAATAGCTGCGACTGCCCCCCAGATGAAGTCTGTAACGGCCAAACCCGTACCTGTAACGCCCTCCCAAGTGTGTGCTACTTCAGCGAGCAGTGCCCGTGTGATTGGATTTGCGATAGTAGCAACGTATGTCTCAACCTAGACAACCTCGGTGGTTGCTCAGTCGATTCAGACTGCGCCAACCAGGCAGGTTGTGAAAACGGCTGCAGCTGCGTCAGCGGCGCATGTCAGCCAGATGGCGCATGTACCACTGCCTCAGACTGCCCCGCCGGAAGCTACTGCGCGCAAGGCCTCTGCCAGCCTGCGCCACCGTGTAGCACCGACAGCGACTGCAGCCCGTACGGACTCGTCTGCGAGAATGGGGATTGCACCAATCCACCACCATGTGGCCCGAACAACACCTGCCCCGAAGGCCAAATCTGCGCGACCAACTATGACCCACCAGCCTGCCTACCAGAAGGTGCGGGTCAGTGTAGTAGAGATGAACAATGCCCCGCAGACCAATACTGCGACCTTTTCAGCGCAACATGCGCCCCAGGCTGTCGCCAAGGCAACTGTCCTGCTGGACAGTTCTGTAACCAGCAACATGTCTGTGTGGACGGTAATGGCAGCGCGATCGGCGATGCATGCAATGATAACAACCAATGCCCCGGAGGCACCACCTGCGCCTATAATGATCCTTCAGCTGGACTTACCTGCGACCTGCTACCAATCGGAGACTGCTCGAAGAGCTGCAAACAGGTCTGTGATCTAGCCACAAGCATCATCATCGATACCTGTCCACAAGGCGAGGCCTGCGGTGGCGACAGTGCGACGCAGGCTCTCATCAATCAGCTCTTCGGCTCGCTTCTTGGCTCCGAGACTGCAAGCGTGTGCTACCCGAGCAGCAACCCCTGATAGGATAGGCTTTCAAACCGGCCTGTTTTTTGACGATTGGCCATAGCGGTGCGCTTATAGTGCCATGACGATTCGTGCCACTTACGCGTCCATCGACCTGGACGCGCTACGGACTAACCTGCGCATTCTCCGGCAAGCGGCCGCTCCAAGTGCCGTCTGTGCCGTCGTCAAAGCCAACGCTTACGGCCATGGCTCCATCCCTGTTGCGCTGACACTGGCAGATGAAGGCATCGAATGGCTTGCCGTCGCTCTTGTTGAAGAGGGTATTCGACTACGACTGGCCGGAATCAAAACACCAATCCTCGTTCTTGAAGGCTTCATCGCCGAAGCAGGTGATGAGCTTACGCGGCATCAATTGACTCCGGTTCTCTATCGCCAAGACCATCTCGGCGCACTCTCCAAGCTTGCTCGCGGAAAAGAGCCGATCGCATTTCATCTAAAAATCGATACTGGTATGACCCGACTCGGGATCACACTCGATGAGCTCCCTGAGCTTCTTGATGCGCTCGACAATTATCCGAATCTGCGACTCGATGGTTTGATGACCCATTTTGCCAATGCCGATCTCCGCGACCACCA
>JAYYQC010000331.1:0-10000 GCA_036128675.1 Myxococcota bacterium
AAAAAACCAAGAGCAGCTAGACCTTTACCGCGACGCCCGCCGCTTAGTGCTCCAACGTGGGCATGCACCACGCTATTTCCACGCAGCCAATGGGGCAGCCACCCTTGAAACAAACGACGGAGAGTTCAACCTCGTCCGACCAGGTCTGCCACTCTACGGCATCTCGCCTTTCTCAAGCGGTACGAAACAAAAGTTTATTCCAGTGATGTCACTCAAGACGCGGCCACTCCAAGTTAAGAATATCAAACAGGGTACTGCCGTGAGTTATGGGGGGCTCTATAAAGCGCCTGCCGATAAACGCATTGCCGTGTTACCGGTTGGCTATGCAGACGGCTTACCAAGGCGACTCTCCCAAGGCGGTTATGCCCTTGTACATGGTGAGCGAGCCCCATTTATCGGTGCGATATGCATGGATATGGCGATGATCGACGTAACCCATATTCCGAGTTTTGCGCACGACACCGAAGTAATCCTCCTAGGCAGCGATGGCATCGATGAAGTCGATGCTTGGCAGTGGGCAGAGTGGGAAGGCACGATACCTTGGGAGATCACATGCCGGATCGGCATTCGAGTGACCCGGGACTACAAGAACTTGCCGCTGAAGTCCGAGCCAAAGGTTACACCATGAGAGATCCTGCAACACTCCTTGGCACCGGTGCTTTAGCCTTCATTCGAGAGGTAGGAGCGATGACGTCGTTCTTATTCGAAGTGATTTGGCAAGCGTTTAAAAAGCCTTATCGGGGACGGCTCATCTTAGAACAAATGGAATTTGTAGGGGTCGGATCTCTTTTCATTGTACTCTTGACCGGTACATTCACCGGTGCAGTGTTCACCTTGCAAACGGTCGCGGGTCTTGAACGCGTTGGGATGGAAAACGTCGTGGGTTCGACCGTAATGCTCGCCGTTAGTCGAGAACTGGCACCGGTACTTACTGCCCTCATGGTGACCGGACGGGTTGGCTCAGCGATGGCAACTGAGCTTGGAACTATGCGAGTCACGGAACAAATCGATGCGATGGAAGTCATGGCGGTCGACCCCATCAAATACCTGATCGTCCCGAGAATCGTCGCTTCCTCTATCATGGTGCCTGCACTCACCGTCCTCTTTATGATGGTCGCAGGCATCGGTGCTTATGTTGTCGGGGTCTTAGGCCTTGGACTCGATGAAGGAGCGTTTTTCGCTCGAATTGAATGGCTCTTGGACCCATACGACTTTATGCACGGAATGCTCAAAGCAATTGTGTTTGGCGTACTCATCGCGCTCGTAGGTTGCTACAAAGGTTACATGGCCGACGGTGGTGCGCGAGGCGTCGGTATGGCAACAACCCAAGCTGTCGTCATAGGCTCAATCTCCGTTTTTATTATCGACTATTTTCTCACTTCGATGCTCCTGCCTTTCGCGCCAACATGAGTTGCTTATGATTGTCATCGATAACCTTCATAAGAGTTTCAACGGTCAGCCCGTCCTCAAAGGGATCTCCATGCATATTAAGCGCGGAAGAACCCGGGTTATTCTTGGCCTCTCAGGCTCGGGAAAATCGGTCTTGATGAAGCATATCATTGGACTGATGAGACCGGATTCAGGATCGATCACCATCGATGACGAAGATGTAACCAAGTTCGATGACCGGCGACTCCTCGGTGTTCGGCGAAAGTTTGGCATGGTCTTTCAACAGGCTGCACTCTTCGATTCGATGTCCGTTTGGGATAATGTCGCCTTCCCGCTCAAAGAACATACCGATCTTCCCCATGAGGAGATCAACAGACGGGTGCTTGATAAACTTGACTTGGTCGCTTTGGCACACACCGTCGATAAGTTCCCTTCCGAGCTATCTGGCGGCATGCGCAAGCGGGTTGGACTCGCAAGAGCGCTGATCTTAGACCCTCAATGCGTTCTCTATGACGAGCCCACAACCGGGCTGGATCCGCTTAGCACAGAGAATGTCGACCAAATGATTTTGGATGCTGCAGAACGTCTCAAAATGACAAGTGTTGTAATCTCACACGATATAGGTAGTGCCATAAAAGTTGCAGACGACATAGCTGTCCTCCATAAAGGTGAAATAGTTGAGGATTGCGCGCCAAACGAATTGAAGAAGTCCACTCACCCATTCGTTCGAGAATTTCTCGATGTCTGGTTCGGAAAGCAGGAAGCATGAAAGCACCCCTCCTCGTCGGGCTCCTCCTTATCACGTCAATTGTTTCGATGACCTTCTTCATCATGCAGACAGGAAAGTCCGAATTTTCGAAGGACAATAGCTACATTGTTTACGCCGATTTTAGCGACGCGTCGGGCATTCGCGGCAAAACACGGGTGCAAGTCAACGGTCTAGATATTGGACGTATCGCAGATATTGGCCATCATCGCCGTAAAGATGGCTCACTTACTGCGCGTGTTACTCTTCGAATCGGTGACCAATACACCATTTATAAAGACGCTCGGGTGAAAAAAGCCGCAGAATCACTATTGGGAGATTACCGTCTTGATCTCATTTTAGGCAATCCAAACACCGGCGAGCTCCAACCCGGTGGTGTCATCTCAGAGGTTCAGAGTGTGTCCGATATGGATGCAATTCAATCTGAACTTCGGGACATTGCCAGCAACGTCAATAAGGTGACTCAGTCGTTGGCGACCGTACTCTCTGGACCCAGTGCCGAGTCCAGTATCGAGAGTATCATACGCGGTATTGAGCGCTCGATGGGGGCCATCGAGAAAACCACCAATCTCTTCGCCGAAAACGTTTCTCGGAACGAACGCTTTGTCGACTCAATCCTTCGCGATGTAGAGCAAGTAACCGGTTCGGTAGCTTCAGCAACAGGCGCAGAGGGTGAGCTTTTCCAGCTGGCGCAAAATCTCGCGAGCCTCAGCGAGAAGCTCGACAATATCGCAGGGCAAGTCGAGGTATCGCTCTTGGGTGGCGATAGCGAGAACTCAGAGGACGGCGCGCTCCGAACTGGCGTACGTGATCTCAGCCAAAGCCTCGACAACCTTCGGAAAGTCACTGACCAGCTCACGACGACCGATAGCACGATGGGAGCTCTTCTCAACGACCGGCAACTTATTGAAGGATTGGAAGAAACCGTCTCGAGCGTCGGCGAACTTGTAGGTGACCTTAGCCGAGTCAAAACGGAAGTCGAACTTAAATCGGTGTATGAAATTCCATTTTCACCCGACGGCTATGAAGGCGGCATCGACATTCAGTCGGCAATTAAGAATACCCTGGGCCTGCGAATCGTCCCGCGACCAGACAGCTATTACATGTTCGAAGCGGTGGCCGACCCCAGAGGAAAGCAGACCCGAACCTTCACGTCGACTTCCTCAATCGACGATAATGGAGAAACTGTTTCCACAACCGATGTTACTGAGACAGCCTTTAATGACCTAAAATTCTCAGCTCAATTTGCGAAACGATACAATTGGCTGACCCTGAGATTTGGAATCATCGAAAACACTGGCGGTCTTGGCTTAAACTTTCATACACTCGATGACCAGCTAGAATTTCAACTTGATGCATTCGACTTTGACCGACGAGATCCCAACAACAACTTTCTCTCGCCACGTATTAGGCTGAGCACTCTCTTTGAGTTCTACAACCACCTTTGGATTCAAGGTGGCTGGGATGACCCACTCAACACAGAGCTCCAAACGTGGTATCTCGGCGGAATGCTCAGATTTAACGACGAAGACTTAAAGACGATCATGTCAATTGCGCCGTCGCCCTTCTGAGATTCCGGCTTTAGGCCTTACCGTTATTGTAGAAACGGCTGATGCCGATACCGCGGTATGCTTGTCATAACTCGGGGCCAAATGGACTATCCCAATCGCGCCGCTTAGGTCACAGAGTAAGATTACATCCACAGCTCGATCGCCAGATGCAGTTTGCTCGCCTTAGAAAGAGGAGAGGTGCCCAAATTCCTTAGTGGACCTCGGATGGAGTTTAGATGGTGCGGGGAACTCTTTAAAAACGCTAGCTTGTTCAAGAGCGTCGTGGGCCAGAATGCCTTAAGCGTTTAGTTGATGCTCAATGCCCTGTAGTTCGGAGCGCAGACTTTGCAGTTCCTGCTGGTAACTCCTGAGCTCATCCGCCGCGGATTGGACAGCGGAGGCAACATTAACCACGGCAGTGGTGGTTTGGTCATTGAGACTGCTGGCCTCAGTAAGGCCGTCCTGAACCATCGTTGATACGCTTTGCTGCTCATGGATCGATGCCGAGATGCTCGCCTGATGCTCGTTGATCTTGTCAATGACCTCAACCATCGTATTGATCGAGCTAACCGCCTGCATTGTACCTTCCTGAATCGCCGAAACCTTATCGCGGATGTCTTCAGTCGCTTTCTTGGTTTGTCCGGAGAGTTCCTTAACTTCGGTCGCGACGACCGCAAAGCCTTTACCCGCCTCGCCGGCTCGCGCCGCCTCAATTGTTGCGTTCAGTGCAAGGAGGTTGGTTTGCTCTGCAACCGAGTTAATATCTTGGACGACTTGCCGAATCTCAACACCGCGTTCACCAAGCTTGGTAACGATATTGGTCGAATCTTGGGCTGCGCGCGCTGCTTCGCGTGCGACACCAGCCGCGACATCCGCACTGTGAATGATATCTCCAATGATCGAGATCATTGTTGAGAGTGATTCCCCGACATTCATCACTTTCACACTGGTGGTCGTGACATGTGCCGAAGTTCCGCTCGCTTCGGAAGCCGCACTTTCAATGCTGCTCAGAGTACGACCTATACCCCGTTCCATCGTATCGATTCGCATAACTGAATCGCGAAGAACCGAGAGAGCACCGCTAAAGTCAGCGCTTGGCGCACCTGAGCCGCCGGCTGGACGCCCCCAGTCATCGGCCAACTCCGCCGAGCTACTCTCTGCCGCCGGGCCAGCCTTGCCGTAAGTCACAACTGCGCCAGCCAATGCCGCGCCCAGCACGAGAAGGTAGAGTAAAAAGTTAGATGAACCATCTGCGCCGTTATCGAGCTTGATCGATACCGTCACCTCGGAATCATCGCCCATCTCGAAAGAAAAGGTTCTACTGTCGTCAGACTTCTCACCCTTTATTTTGTAGAGAACTTTGCCTTTTTCATCTGCCACCTCGACATTCGAAACACCATAGTTGTTCTTCACCCATTCTTCTACCAAGGGACCGCTGACCGATTCCTGAGAAACATCTGCTTTATCGAGGGTTTGAGAAAAACTCTCTTGCAGATGAGAGTGTCGAGATTCTTTTGTAGCCTGGATTTGCGCAACCGCTATCCCAACAAGGACCGCCGCCGAAATCGCTGCTAGCTTTATAAAGGACTGATTTGACTGAGAACCGCTCACGCTTTACCCCCTCGCACTCCAACCATAGGGGCAACGAAGAGGTCGACTCAACTCAAAGATGCGTTGAATGCTCGGATATTGCGGAGTTTTCCTGAGCAACAACCGCACGCTCTCCCTGAATCGTCAAAGGTGTCGCTCCAGTAGCACGCACCGTGGTCATCGACCCAATGAGTGAGCGCGGACCATCGAAGACAACGATTTCATCACCTTGAGTACGGCCAATGAGTCGAGTCTCCTCTGACGGGGATTTAAGCCATCCGATCGCAATATTATTTTGCAACTCAGGCTTGGAGCGAAGCTTG
Organism: Myxococcota bacterium; assembly: GCA_036128675.1. Classification (GTDB taxonomy): domain Bacteria; phylum Myxococcota; class XYA12-FULL-58-9; order XYA12-FULL-58-9; family JABJBS01; genus JAYYQC01. The sequence continues at coordinate 5,619 of JAYYQC010000331.1, forward strand.
GATTCTCCTTCGACCAGAACCTCTAAGTTCTTGCCGACAACCGATTGATGATTCTCCAAGCTGATTCGATTTTGAAGCTCAAGCAGCTCCTGATTGCGGACCTTCTTAACCGCCTCGGGTACCGTATCTTCGAAACGACGCACTGCAACCGTGTTCGGCCGAGGGCTGTACTTGAAGATGAAGCAGCTCTTATACCGAGCGCGCTCAAGCATCTCCAAAGAGGCTTGGTGATCTTCATCGGTCTCGCCAGGGAAACCGACAATCATATCGCCCGCAAGACGGATATCCGGCATACGGGAGCGAGCACGCTCAAGTAGCGCATCGTATTGTTCGACTGTGTAGCCGCGGTTCATTGCACGGAGCATCGTATTTGACCCGCTCTGCGCTGGAATATGGAGATAGCGGCAGATTCGAGGTGCCGCAGCCATCACATCCAATGCTTCATCAGAAAAGTCGCGAGGATAGGACGTGATAAAGCGAAGACGCTTCAACTCAGGGACTTCCTCATGCACGCGCCATAAGAGTTCAGCAAAGCTGGTACTCTTGCCTCCATCTTGATGCATGTAATGGTTAATGGTCTGCCCGAGTAGAGTAACCTCAAGTACCCCTGAACCCACCAGGCGTTTCACTTCATCGACGATATGCGTCGGCGGGCGATGAACCTCAGGTCCGCGGGTGTAAGGCACAACACAAAAGGAACAAAACTTGTTGCAGCCACGCGTGATACGCACGTAAGCCTGGGCTTTGGAAACACCATCGGTCGGTGCGAAGGTCCGCGAAAGGTCCAAATTCTCAAGTTGGTCGGCGGCATGGTCCAAAGTCTTGGAGCGCCGGGAATTGTGCCCCGCGAGAGAGACCTGAGACGTCCGAGTCGTATAAGCATTATCGACAAGCATCGGGAGTTGATCGAGATTAGAAGGCCCACAGAGAACGTCAACGTTCGGCATCCGAGAGATGATACCTTCGCCTTCACGCTCAGCCATACAGCCCAAAACGCCAACGATCGGATCTTTTGTTGCGTCCTTTTCTTTATTCGACGCCAAACGCCCGAGCGCCGACCAAACTTTGTGCTCGCTTAGTTCCCGCACCGAACACGTATTGAGGAGGACCACATCGGCTTCTTCTGAAGAATCAATAAATTCATAGCCGAGTGCTTCAAGCTGGCCCTGTACCAACTCGGAGTCGAGAACATTCATCTGGCACCCGTACGTTGTGAGGTGCACCTTACCTTTTGCCTTTGTCATGGGCGGCCTCTACCAAGGGAAACTGGAGGCGTCTAGCGCTCAGTTACTGAATTCCGTCGAATCAGTCTGATCTAAATAAGGATTTTCTTTAAGAAAAAGCGGTTTCAAGGCCGCCGGCAGACCGCTTTCCATTACCCGGCCCTGACGGAGATCTCGACGGAGCTCGGTGCTGGATATCTGAGGCATCACCAATGGACTCACCGCCTGCCGCTCATCGATGGGCTCACCGCCGCGCTGAAAAACACAGAACTCAACGAGCTGGCTCAGCGCAGCAGCCTCACCCCAAGTCGACAAAGTCGGTAAGAGGTCACTGCCGATCGCCCAGACAAGTCGTACCGTCGGTTCTTGTTCATGGAAATACCGTGCGGTTGAAATCGAACGCCCATCCAACCGAGACTCGATGTCGTCTACTTCAATCCGCTCGGAAAGGTCGGCCGCCAATGCTTTACACCACGAGACCCTCGACGAAAATGGGGTGAGTTTCTTGCCGAAGGCGTGATGGTGCACGGGGATGAGCGAGATCTTCGCTTGCGGAAACCGGGTCAATAAACAATCAAGTAACGCCCGATGTCCGCGGTGGGGAGGATCAAATGAGCCTCCAAAGATTATCCGCGCCGAACCGAGTTCTTCGTCGGCAGACACCAAACGAAAGGTTTGGTTATCTTGCTCAATCTCCAGAGCTTTCACCCCCGCCAGATGAAGAAGAGTAATCAGTTTTGTACCATCCCGAGCCGACGAGCTGGAAAGAAGTGTTACTCATGACGCGAGCCATTTTTCGCCCACCACAATTGGGGCAGCGCTTTGGTCCGGGTTCATCGTGGCGCTGTAGGACCTCGACGACGTGCTCACATTTCGGGCACTGATATTCGTACATTGGCATCAGTTAACTCCAACTGAAGAAAGCTACTTTGAAGCTTGCGGTATAGGTAGCCCATCCAAAGTCGTCAAGGACTTGGCCTTGGCCGACCTCTCGCGTATGGAGTGTGTCATGCAGAGGTTTCTGATAGTACTTCAGGCAGAAAAACTGGGGGTAGCCGCATCACTTCTTAGCGGCATCTTTTACTTTCTAGGCTTTTGCGGGTTCGGGCTTGATTATTTCGTTTGGATCTCTCTCGTTCCTTGGCTGGTCTGGTATCAATGGCGACGACCATCGCGCCGAGTTGCCATGGCGACAGGTTGGCTTGCCGGCTTTACGGCCCACCTCGGCGGCTATTACTGGATCACATACATGCTCGAAAACTTCGGGCATCTCCCACCGATTGTCGCTTACTTTCTTTACGCCCTACTCTGTGTCGCACAGTCATCGCTCTTCGGACTCTGGGGCTACCTCACACAATGGTTTGAGACCCGCGGCCTGCCGCTCTGGCTTGCTGCATCCGCAACGATGCCGGTCCTCGAATGGCTCAATCCCGCTATATTTCCATCGTATCTCGCAAACGGGCTCTACAAACGCTTGGGCCTTATTCAGTCTGCCGAAATCTGGGGTGTCATTGGCCTGACCTTGGTCGCGATGCTCGTCAACACAGCTATCGCTACCATCATCGGGGCCAATCTAACCCAAGAGATCGAAGCGCGTAAGCAACAAAAGTATGTCGCTGTATGCGCGGTCGTCTTCTTCATCATGAATGCTAGCTGGGGGCAATTTGCTCTCGAAGCGACCCGAACGACAACACAGTCGCCGGAAATACTGAACAAAGTCATCAAGGTGGGGAGTGTTCAGTCCAATATGGGAATCTTCGAGAAACGTCAGCAGCCGACTGAAGGTCACCGCCGGCATCTCGCACTGAGCCGTGAGCTTGAAGCAAAAGGCGCGGACCTCATCGTTTGGCCTGAGTCAGGCTACTTCTTTCCCTTGCGCCGAGGTCGCACCAACTTAAAAGCTAGGGTATCTCAGGACCTCTCAACGCCCTTGATCTTTGGGGGTGTAAGCTTCGACCGAGACAAGAATGGTAAAAATCAGAAGATCTGGAATACGGCGTACCTCATAGATGGCAAGGGCGAGGTCCTTGGTACGTACGATAAGACCTACCTTTTGGCGTTTGGCGAATACATCCCATTTGGCGACTGGTTCCCATTTCTCTACAAACTAAGTCCGAATACAGGAAGCTTTACCCGCGGCAATCATACCAAGCCTCTGGTCCACAACGACACTAAATACGGTATCTTGATCTGCTACGAGGATATCCTCCCAAACTTCGTCTTGGATGTCATGGAAGAGAAACCCAACGTCCTCATCAACATTACGAATGACGCGTGGTTTGGTGATACCCATGAGCCCATTATTCATTTAGCCCTATCCACCTTCCGCAGTGTTGAGCATCGGCGCTATCTCGTTCGTTCCACCAACACAGGGATCAGTGCAGTTATTGCCCCGACGGGTGAAATTACGCACCAAACAGGGACATTCACACAAGAGACCCTCTTGGCTGCGATCTATCCCCTGGAGATCGAAACTTTCTACTCAAAATTTGGAAATTGGTTAGGTTGGCTCCTGCTTTTGGGCCTGTCTGGATTTGCCCTGCGACATCGTTCAACCAAGCCTCAAAGTTAAGGCACCAGAATGAACCTTGGGTCTCGACTCTTGCTCGCACTCATTGCTTGGCTCATCTATTGGCTTATCCCCAGTGACCTTGTTGCAATTTGGGCAAGCTACTTAGCTCTTTTGTCCGCTGTATTTGCATTACGCAATCTGACATCGGCCCTAATATCCTCTACTTTACTTCTGACATTGCTCTTGCCAATCACGCTCTATCAGGTGGACACGCCAAGTTTATTTTACAAGGTTTGGTTTTCTCCGTTGATCCCCTTGTCTTTTCTCTACCCTGATCTAAATCGCACTAAAGGCGCTGCGATAAATCGGCGCAAAGAACACCGACATCAAGGATTTCTAATCCTATCCGGACTCAGTGCAGTCCTAGGTAACGGAGCGTTTCAAGTTATGCACGGCTTGCTCTCGGTGTTTCATGGGCTTTCCAAGAGTCAGATCGCTCGCGAGCTGCGCGGTGTCGGGCCAGCCATCACCCTCGCGACCTTATGGCTTATTCTGGGACTCTTACTCAGATTAAGCAACGGTACTGGTATCGATTATCTCTCGACCGCTATCTCTTGGATCTGGGCACCCTTTCTATGTTTGGTATT
>JAYYQC010000332.1:0-10000 GCA_036128675.1 Myxococcota bacterium
CATACAATTATCATCTCGTCAGGTAAGCTTTTACTTAAAGGGACTTGCCATCGGCCTGCTAACCAGTGCTGTCTTGGGGTTAATCGTCACGCTTATAAATCCCTCGCCTTCGCATCCTCTGATCGAGCCATTGGTTTCGCTCGGGTCGCTGCACCAAGCCATGCAACCAGGGCAGCCCGACCGGTTCGCAGCTGGCGGCTTCTTTTTTCATCGTCTTAAATACGCACACCTCAGCTTGTTGCTTTTGCCGGTGCTCTTTGTGCTTCACCGACGTCTCGCCTATTTCGGGCTAGCGATAGTGTTAATTGCACTAACCCAAAGCCAAGCGACTTGGGCTGCCGTGTCTCTTGTATGCATGAGCATCATCTTCGTAACTTTCAGAATATGGCTCCCTCGCTCACTGAGCTTTTACCTCATGGCGATCCTAGCGGTCGTAACGGGTCTGCACGCGTTCATGTCAGATCAACATGGTCGTAGAGCGGAGATTATCGCCGGGAGTCCTTCACTCACGACTCGCCAATTTATGGCAGAGCAGGCCATTGAGATCATCGTAGATAAGCCAGGGGGTCTCGGACACGGAGGCTTTAAGCATTGGAGCTTGTCGAACTACCCGACAAAACTCAACAACCGTCAATTACCGCGTACGCTTCCTCATAACCTAGGATTATCCACGGTGGTCGAGACAGGCTTTCTAGGCTGGACTCTGATGGTGACACTACTAACGTATCTGCTCGGACTAAGTTTGAAGGCGTTTGAAATGAAGATGCCAGCAGGACAAGAGGTGCGTTTGCTCTCGCTCATCGTTGGCAATGCGACCATTGCCCTGATCTGTCTTGGGCTCTTACACGATCCCCTCTACCACAAGCCGGTCGCATTCGGTTGGATGCTTATAATTGCACTCGCACACCGTTTACGGTCGCTTTACTCAATATAGCCCAAGGCGCGAAGCGCTTCTTCATTCGCCTCGGTCTCACTATCTTGAGACTGCTCACGCGCAGCTTCGAGGCGACGAATCTCCTTAGTCAACTTAGCGATAAGGTCTTTCTTCAGCTCGGGATTATCCGCAGCCAAATTATTGAGCTCCTTCGGATCATCACCCAATCGAAATATCTCATACTCAGATGGTCGGTCATCAAAGTAATGCGTCATTAAGGCAACCTGTTCACCGTTGCGGTAGCGGTAAGTTCGTCGACCGTTTCGAGCATGGGATGCAATGATCGGCGAAGACTGAATGGGTACCGTCGGGTCTGAGAGCTTAGATAGAAAACTCTCCCCTTGCATCGTAATCGGCGACGGCAACGGTGTTACATTGAGAGCGTCGAGAATCGTAGGTGTAAGATCTAAAAGACTGACCGCACGGGTTTCGACCCGCTGATATCCGAGCGCTTTACGCTGACTCTTTGGCCACCAGATCATCAGGGGGACGTTGACCATTTCCCTGTATACCGTTGAACCATGCCCCAAACGGCCATGGTCGAGAAACTCTTCACCGTGGTCGGAGGTCAAAAGAATCAACCCCTCGTCGTTGGTCAAAGTGCGAAAATCTTCGATAAGCTGCGCTAAATCACCATCCATGAAGCGAAGTTCGTTTTCGTAACGATGCAATAAACGACTCAATTGCCCTGGAGTTGGCCTAAGAGAAATATCGGCGCGTAGAATATCACGAAATTCGTAATAATCGATGGGTTCAGCATCGACAGGGTCGGGCTTGAGATGGTCATGCAAATGATAGGGCGCATGTGGGTCCATGTAATGAACATAAAGAAAAATCGGCTTATCAAGGTCGGCCGCATAATGTTGCTTGAGAAGGGAATCCGCGACTGCGGTAACACCGGGTGAGCCATAATAAGAAGTGTATAAATGTTCTCTCAACTTTTCGCGAAACCGCGTTGGCAGCGCTCTAAAAGCCGGTAGCGAGAACGCGAAGCGATATCCAGAACGCTGAAAATACGTTTCGAACCCGCCACCAAAGCCTACCCTTACCTCGACGATATTATTGTCTACAACCGCATGACTGGCGTATCCGGCCTCCTGCAGGTGTTTGGGCAGTAGAGGTATATCACTCGGTACACGCCCAGCAGAGCCATCAAAGCTTAGATTATGGATGCCACTGAGCAACGCGCCCAGCGAAGGTATTGTCCAGCCAGCGGTAGACTCCGCATCGAGAAATAGCTGTGCATCTTTCGCCTGAGCGGCGAAAGTCGGTGTTAGTGGGAAGTCGAGTCCGCCACCATAGAGCGTATCCGCGCGCAGCGTATCAACCATCAAAAATAGCACCGGCGTGGACTCCGTGGTTTTGGCCGCATTGAAGTCTTCGAGAAGACCGCGCTGGACTCTAAAAGCGAATCCCATCACAACCAGTCCTACCGCTGCAACAACACCAACGCGCTTCGAAGTCAGTCGGGCGATCAAAGCTTCGGGTAGAATGACTCCCACAGCTGTCGCCAATATCCCTCCCCAAAACATGGCGTGTAACGCCCCCAGTCCTAAAAGCGCTGCGGTGTCGAGCGTGGGGTCGAGCAATTCTGGAACGGCGAAATAAGCACCCAATCCATCAAAAATGAAATAACCCAACCCGAGCAGGGCACCTTGTAGGTATCGAGAAAGAGCGGATCGAATGCGGGAGGAACGCTCCATATCAGTCTCCATTTGATGATGCGTGGCGTGGCCAAGAGGATGGCGAGCCAAAAGGATGTATCGAAGGCATGCCACCGGTATGCCAGAACACGACACGCTTTGAGTCAAAATGACCTTGTTCAACCATGTCGATAAACCCGACCATTGCACGTCCTGAATAGACCGGGTCTAAAATTATCGCGCTATGTTTCGCGGTAAAAGAAATAGCTTCAGCTTCCCGGCTTGTGGGCTTTGCATAACCTTGGCCAAGATAGTCGTCTGAATAACGTGCACAGGCTTTTGCCCGTGCAACAATATCTGGATCGTTTTCGGTAGCATCAATCAAGGCTTCAACAGTCGACGTCAAGACATCCTTCGAATGGTCTACCGAAATACCAAGCACCTCGATGGGTAAATCAAGCCGTGCTACCCCAAGAGCAAGACCCGCTTGGGTACCGCCACTGCTACTCGCATGTACAATCGTATCTGGCAGCCAACCAAGTTTGCGCTGTTGCTCGTACCACTCTGCGACGCCCTCGGCATAGGCCTCGACACCAATTGGGGCGCTCCCTCCGACAGGTATGTGAAGAGGCCGATGACCCGATGCTTCGAGACGCTTTAGAGCACTTTCGACTTCAGTCCGACGTTCGGCCTGACTGCAATGAATAATTTCTGCGCCGAGAATCTCATCGATGAGCAGATTTCCACTCGCTTGGCGAGGACCATTTCCTCCAAGAACTAAAACTACCTTCAGTCCATTGGCGGCACCCATAGCCGCGGTTTGTCGGCAATGATTGCTCTGTGGTGCCCCCTCAGTGACGAGTGCTGTGTAACCCTCGGCCTGAATATGCTGAAGATAGTGACGAAGTTTTCGGGTCTTATTGCCCCCACCAGCGAGACCATTGAGGTCATCGCGCTTAATCCAAAACTCAGATAGCCCCCGAAGCGGTAAATCAAAATGGTGGTAAGGCGTGGGAAAAAAGCACCAGGTCATGGCTGCGGCGCGAGGACACACTCAGACTTTAGGATGACTTGATCGGGCCTCTGAGAAGTCAATTCGTTATGCCCAACCAAAGCACGGGTCACAGCCAAGGGCTCGGCCGTTTCTGATACGAGAACCACCACGTCTTCCGCTTCAAAAGTGGGTAAGCTCAGACGCAAAAGCTGGCTAGCATTGAGTTGATGACCGCGGGCAACGAGGGTCGACAGGTTACGCGGCAGCTTCAATGTGACAAACCCTGAGAGCGCGGTGCCAAGCGACAAAATCTTGAAGCCTTCAGACTCGGAGAGTTGATCAATACGTACGGAGTCCTCCAGAACAAAATCTCCCACGCGGAGTCGCTCAAGTCCCGCTAGGTAGGCACCGCAGCCGAGACGGTCTCCGATGTCGGCGGCCAGTACGCGAATATAAGTTCCGCTCGTGCAATCAACGACCAGTGTGATGTCTCGACCTTCGATTGATTCGATATCCAACCGCTTGATCTCAATTTTCTTAGGTTCCCGCTCGACCTCAATTCCCTTGCGGGCGAGATCATAGAGACGCTTTCCCTTTATTTTCTTCGCCGAATACATCGGGGGAAGTTGGTCTTGCTGCCCAAGAAAGGACTTGACCACATTTTCGATCTCGCCATCCGCCAACTCAACGTCATTCTTGGTGAGAAAGGCCCCATCGCCATCCAAGGTGTCGGTGGTTTCTCCAAGACGAATGATAGCTCGATAAGATTTATCTGCCCCAATAAAGTAGCGTGACAACCGCGTCGCCTTACCCAAGAGAAGTGGAAGGATACCGGTCGCAGCGGGGTCCAACGTACCCATATGACCAACCTTTTTCATCTTTAAGGCTTTTCGCACTTTGGCCACCACATCGTGAGATGTAGGGCCTTTGTCTTTGTTGATCAGAAGAATGCCATTCATAGTAAACCGAATCTTTCTTTCAACGATTAGCGCTTCTTCCGCCCAGAACGGCTCGAGCGTCTTCCCCGTCTCTGATTGGAAGTGCGACGTTGCTGTTGCTGCTCACTTTTTCTTCGTTCTTCAATGATTGCTGCCTGTTCGCGCATACTGCTTCGGGCGTCGGAGACATCTAGAAATTCGGCCGTACGCTCTTCAGGCAACTCATGTTCGCCAGCATGAATGGCAGACATTACATCTTCCAGCCGCTGTGCGCGGTCGAGACCGTCATCCAACACAAATTCGATCTCTGGAACGAAACGAGTCCTGAGAACCTGACCGAGCTCTCGCTTGATAAAGCCTGCTGCACTCTGGAGCGCTCGAACGCTCGCCTCGCGTTCATTGGCTTCGTCATACACAGAGACGAATACCTTCGCTTGGCGCAGGTCTGGGGTTGGACGGACTTCCGTAATGGTTACGAAGCCAATTCTTGGGTCCTTCAGCTCTTCCTGGAGCATTCGTCCAAGCTCTTTTTGAATGATTTGCCCTAATTTATGGGCTCTTTTTCCGCCAGATGAGGTCATTGGGCCTGCCTAGTTGGAGGACATCGTGGTGTCAAGGGCTGTGCCCAATCCCGTAGAAATGCTACAGAAATTCTATGAAGATCTTTGGCCTTACCGGGGGCATCGCGAGCGGTAAAAGCACCGTCGCCGAGCTATTTAGAGAGCATGGTATTTCAGTGCTGGATGCTGACCGCCTCTATCATCAGTTAATTGAACCTTCGAACTCTCAACCTTCACCTCTCGCCCAGCAGCTCGCAGCGGTATTTGGCGACATCCTCGACCAAGAAGGACGGATCAACCGACAAGCCCTAGGCGACCGTATCTTCAAGGACCCAGATGCAAGGCAAAAGCTCAATGCCCTCACGCATCCTGCGGTGGCAAAGGCATTCAACACGGCAATCGACGACCTTAAAAATAACGGCGAAAGCATCGCTCTCTACGATGTGCCGCTCCTCTATGAAGTGGGTAAAGAGCATCAATTTGCCGGTGTGATCGTGGTCTGGGTGCCGGAAGCGCTCCAACGAAAACGCCTTCAAGACCGCGACCAACTGAGCGAAGAACAAATAATCGACCGACTTAAGAGCCAACTCCCGCTCGAAAGTAAACGTGAGCGAGCGGACTTCGTCATCGATAATAGTGGAGAAATATCCGAGACCCGCAAACAGGTGACTTCACTTATCGGGCGTCTCACTTAGCCAAGATTAACTTACGCCGCGCTGACCGAACGCGCTTTGAGACGCCCCTGCATTTGGGCGTACGTCGGATAAGGTAACTGAGAACGGTGCCTAACCCGAAGCCAATCCAATACCTCACTGCGCTGCGCTAGATCTCTGTAAGCGGCCTGCAGACGCTCATGCGCCTGCTCACAACCACCGGCACCCATGCGGCTCGCCGCTATCGTGAAAACCTGCTTCAGTGTCTTGCGGCCATCAATAGTTCGCAGAAGCGCAACATTCTCAGGCGTCGCCGGTAAATGCGTCACCATGTTGTTGTTGTGGGGAATATCAACCAAAGCTCCGAGATTTGCCTCCATCGCATCCGCGACCGTAAGCCGTGACACTTCGGAATAAACCGATTGTCCGCCACAATAGAGTTCATTAAAAAACGGTACCATCACTTCATCGTCAATAACTGCCTGCGTGTTTTCTCGAAACGACACATAAAAGGTATGCAATCCTATATTCGCACAGAACATTTCAGAGATTGCCTGTTGTTCCCTTTCGGTCAAAGTCTTTACGCGTTCGTAAACAGCATCATCTGTAATGGTCAGATCGGCCCGGTAACGATATTTTTCATCGAGACTCGGATTGAAGTTGGTGAACCCGTTAAATTGCAGCCCTGCATCCTCGACAAACTTATAGATCTGGTCGACCGTATACGCACGGTCCTGAGAATGTAGGAAGGTGTCAAAGAGATTAATCGGGTCTCCTCGGAAACCTTCAACGTGTCCCTCTTTATCAATGCCATTCGAAACAAAAAATGTCTGCGGTAAACATTTCATCGCTTTGTAGCACATTTGGACACGTGTCTCAGGTTCGTCCTCAGGCTTACGAAGTCGCCGCATCAACTCTTGGACGTGGTAATAACTCTTTCGTCCGTAAAGTCCGTAAACCATGAGTCCCATCGCTCCATCGGGTTTGAGCACCGCCCGAAGGGACCGTAGACCAGCGTCCGGGTCGGCTAGATGATGTAGGACTCCGGTACAATTGATATAATCGAATTGACCAAGATTCATCTGGGGAAGGTCCAATAACGACCCCTGATACCAGTCAATGTTGGTCAACTGTCGGTTTTGTGCCCGACGTTTGGCGACCCTCATCGAGGCATTACTCAAGTCGATATACGTAACCCGCGCGCCAAAATACTGAAGCTGCTCAGCTAAGTAGATCAACGCATGGCCTGTCCCCCCGCCTGCCACGAGAACTCTGAAATTTTCGTTGATTTGCTTCGAGCCACCGAAACACTGATGAACAATATTCGCCAACGAATCTTGCGGCATCATTTGAAGAAAACGATATTCCACATCGGGATCAACGTTCGGAAAAGGATAGTCTTCGTACTGTTCTCTAACCGCGGGCAAATAATTTTCAGTTCTCAATGCAAACCTCTCGGAGCGTGGTTCAGAGGTGCATCGGCTGAATTTATCGAAGCTTTAGGTTTGAGAGATAACTCGGAACACGCGCAGCCGGGGCTTACGATCCTAGAAGCAACCCTCGACAAAGCTCCCAATCCGCATCTTCGTTGAAGGCAGGCGCACGCGCGTCCTTATCCGATAGCTGAGGTTTCTCGAGCGGCCACTCGACACCAATGGTTGGGTCATTCCAAATGAGTGTCCTCTCACAATCAGGCTGATAATAACCGGTCTGCGCGTAGCGAATCACTGCGTCCTCCTGTCCTAGAACACAGAAGCCATGAGCACAGCCTGGGGGAACATAAAACCCACGGTGATTCTTCTCATTGAGTTCGATACTGACCCATTCTTTGAAGGTCGGGCTATCAGGGCGAAGGTCAACACAGACATCTAGAATCGAGCCTACCAAACATTCAACCCACTTGGCTGCAGCCCCTTCTCCAACCTGTAAATGAAGACCTCTCAGAACCCCAGCACTGGACCGGGATTGATTAAACTGAACGAATGGTCCGTGGACACGGTCCCGAAAGAGAGACTCTCGGTAGAGTTCGAAAAAGTAGCCTCGTTCATCACCAAAGAGCTTTGGTTCGAACACGAAGGCATCGCAGATACCCACATCGCTAAACCCACTCATTGAGCTGACTCCATATTATTCGTTAGGGCATTCTTGGCGGGGAAAGTGCCCCGCATCCGCCAATACCAAGCACATGGCTCGGTTTAAACGACGGTTCATACTGAGGCCCCAAGATTCCGGCGTTTCGAGACCGGTCCAAGCACGACGCTCCTGGATCGTTCCACGGTACGCAGATGCGAGCGTTAAATTTCTCAAACGGTAGGGCCCAGAGACCGGCGCATGAACGACATCATCCACGCTAAAGTAGAGCGACATCACTTCGCGCTCGCCTGCATCAAGCGTTGCATCGGAACGGGCCCAGGCAATTGGAACTTCATAGCCTGAATCGGTGTAACCAGTCAGAGTGCCATAAATTGAGAACCGGTCAGGTGACATCGTCTCGACGTCGATAAGAACTTCCGCTGCACCGGTTCCGTAGAGGGGATCAATCCTGATCCGAGCATCGTTGATCCGCGCATGAGGCCGAACAACTTCAATCTCGGTTCGAGCAACCCGTTGAAAGACCGAAGATTGGCTTTCACCAACGAGTTCGACAGTAAGGTCCCAACGTCCTTCAGCCGCGTCACTCGGTAAAACGAAGCTTAGTGTACCGCCATAACCTTGAATGACCAGTTCAGCCCGAGCTGAAAGCGCCCCATTTGATGGACTTAAAAATCCGCGCGCTCCAAGTATGCGCATATCTTCACCGCTATCCTTAAGTTCCGCACGCAGCGTCACCGAATCAGAAGGATGGTAAAGCCAACGTTCGGTAGCCACGCCTAATTCGTAGACCGACTCCGGTTGGGTCAAACCAAGATAGACATCCCTTTGCTTTAGCTCATCGGTGAGCCGTAGAACGTAAGTCGTCGCTTTGTCTTGAAGTTCTTTGGGAACCGAAGCTCTTGCGACGGCCATTTGAATCGTTCCCCGATAGGGTAGAAGGTCCCCGAGACTTTGGGTTTTCTGATCAACCACCCACTCAATCGACACATCCGCCTCGTTGCCATTCGCATCTAGAAGAGCGCAGTCCTTGATCGCGTCTTGGAGAGTTGCCGGGCTTATGCCGTCTACAAAGAGCGAAAGAGATGCCGCTTCCGTGTCATCCATGTCGAACCGAACCCCTTCCTCCTTTGTACCGGGCTGAGAACGATACACTGCGTTTTTGGACCACAGAGGAACGACAGACGCTTTCAAATCAACGGGACGGTCGTCGAAGTTCAACATCATAGACAGAAAGTAGGGATCGCCTTGTTGCACGTCATTGAGCTGAGCAGGCTCTAATCTTTGAGGTAGGACATCGGTAGACGCCTTCTCCGGCTCATACATTGGCTGCTCTGCAGCACAAGCCGCGAGAATAAGTAATGAGATGGCTGGCAGGTTGCGCATGCTAAGAGTGTCGCTCAGATTACAGGTTAAGTCACGTCCTAGCGAAGCTCAGTCCGCAGCACACTCGTCTCTGGGAAGCCGCCCGGCTTCCGCTAAGATTTCACACATCGCGTCATTGAGCGCCTGGTTACCTGCCAAGCCCCAACGCTGGGGGGTTTCAACCCCGTCCACGAGACCTATACGATGCTGAATTGTTCCGGTGTAGGTCGACTCGAGAACGACATCTCTCAGTGAAAATGGTCCGACCAAGACGGAATCTCTTACTGCCGCCAATTCAAAAATGAGGCTTGTCGTAGTTAGGCCACCTTCGACTCCGTCAAATACCGCCTGGGCACGTGCAACTGGGATCTCATACCCTGAACGCGTGCGACCCGTGAGGACGCCAAAGACACGAAAGCGGTCAGAGTTCATCGAGCGGACCGTTACATCAACCTCAAATTGGGGACCACCCATTCCCTTCCCCATGCGTTGCTTCAAATCGAAAATCTCAGCGTGGGGTCGGACAACGTCAAAGTGTACTCGGGTTGATCTCTTGAATGTCTTTTCTTTAACCCTACCTGTCGCAATAAGGGTCAAACGCGCTCGCCCCGTCTGAGCAAGCCCGGGAATGGTGATCTGCGCGACGCCACGCCGGTTTCCGTTCATGATGATTTCACCAGGAGATGCTATTTCGACCTGACCTATTTCCAATTGTAGGTCGATGCGCTCAAGCTTCGTATCTGACGCCGCACCGTCAAAAAGCTCGAAAGCAACCTTTACTGTATCACCTGGTTGATAAGCCCGGGCTTCAACGCCAGCTCC
>JAYYQC010000333.1:0-10417 GCA_036128675.1 Myxococcota bacterium
GAAGCTCATTGTGGAAGACGGCTCAAATACACTGACCCGGATAAGATAGTCGCGAGCGGCAATCGGGAACTTAATGACAAAATTCTCAGGCTCGATACCACTTAGGTTCTTGAAAGACTTTGGGCCGAGCAGAAAATCGCGCTGAGGATAAATGGAATTCGGCTCGGTGCTTGTTGGATCCGTGTAAGCGTCGGTCTCGACACCGACAGCCTTGCCGGTCGCATCCATAAGTTCCAGCCCGTCGAATAGCGCTTTTTCCCGATCGGGAGTCGCGAATATACAAATTCGAACCACCGTTTCCTGAGATGGTCCCACTTTAAGGCTAAAGGAATCATTGAGAGTACCAGGTGCCAGCCAATGCGTCATCGCTGTCGAAATCTGAGTCTCCCCAAAGCGACTCGGAACAAAAACATGGTCCCCGCTCAATGCATCGAGCCTACGCGATACAGCGGTCTTAGGTTGAACAAAAATGGCCGTTGGTCGCAGCTCAAGTGGCTCGATATCTCCGATTACAGACTTGGACTTTTGGGGCCGCTCCGAGGGAGTACAAGCCACCGCGCCCGAGAACAGTAGTCCGACAACGAGGCCCAAAGTCAGCGGTAGTTTCATTCAAGCCTTTCTGAATCAACATGTATGCGACTACGAGTCCACCCTAGAAAGAGAGATACCCGATAGGCGATGGAGGCTGCAAATTACGGGAATTGACCTGCCTTTTCGGTACATGCGGGTACACAACGATTGGGTCAATCAATGTAAGCCCAGCCTTGACGTGGCTGAGGGCCCAATAAATCTCGACGCCCTAAACGAGGATGTTGGATTTCCACCCGATCGATGAAAATCCCTTCACGCAGTCCAAACCGACGCCATAAACCTTGATTGTATCGCGTCCCATTCGACGACTGAACTACCTCGTAATGCTCGGTTCCATCCGAGAGAGAGATCTTCATCGATGCACCTGCCCAACGGTCTGAGAAACTAAAGCCTAGCGAATAATATTGAGTCGGAGTGTCGTTCAACAACAAACGCAGCCCTCCATCAAAATCCATTACAATAAAATCGACGTCTCCATCGGCATCAACATCTGTAGCGAACTGCGCATGAGAAGTGGAAGCTTCAGGAAAGACCGGCGTTGGGTGCAATACAAATCGAGCAAGCTTCTCCTTACCCACATTTCGTAAAAGGTTGATTTCTCCACACAACCTACTCAACCCGCCATCAATACAGGTTGGGTGCTCAAGGACAATATCAGGGCTCCCATCGAGGTCATGGTCCCACCAAAACCAGCGAGCAATGCTGTCTAAATTAACGCTTAACCCCTGAAAGGCATCTGTCTTTTGCGCATTGTTGGCTGCAACAAATTCGTAAGTTAGAGGGCCATCAACGGCGTTTAGAGCCAAGAAGGGTCTACCACGTATTGCCCCAGTCAAAGCAGCTGTTTGAGGCAAAGCGACCGCCTCAATGCCAAAGTACTCCCTCGACTCGACCAATGGAAATCCCCGCATCTGCCGCCAAATTTCAACGGGACCATCTAAATTCGAGACGATGATCTCTGACACGCCATCGCGGTCAAGGTCGAGGAGGCTTGAAGAATAGGAAGCGTGCGACGGAGGGCTCGTTTTAAGGAAGTCCGCTCCTCGGACATATGCACCGTTTGATGAAAGCCAAAGAGCGTTAGGTTTTCCGACCCAACCATCTCCCCGTCGAGACATCAGATTCAACCAGATATCGCTTACGCCATCGTCGTTTACATCCAGCGTCTCGATCGAAGACACCCACGCATCGCCGTCCACAACCAATCCACAAGCATCGGCTTGCCAGGTGAATGCCTGAGACGCGGGATTCTTGAGCCAGCATCCGACCTCTCCAAGACCACCGGTGATCAAATCTGTGTAGCCATCGCTGTTCACATCCACCGTTGCAAGAGCGGTCCAAGCTTGCGCAGGCATCCCCTCTTCTGTTGCGAGTGACTTTTCGACCAGGCCATCTGAATCGAGAGCCCATCTCCCCAACCGTCCGCCCGGCCAGGCTGTGAGAGTCAAGAGCTCAGTCGGTTCGTTCTTCGTCCGAACCAACACCATGCCACCGCTGTGACGCGCCAAGAGGCGATCGACTTGGGTACCATCAACACCTGATACTGATGCCAATGAACGAACACTCAGGCCATGATCAAAACTTAGTCGAGGGCTCTTGCTTAGCTGCGAGACCTGACCTTCGACCCCGTCCATGGAGATGGACACTTGGGGGGCTTCTGAACGCAAGGTGACCATCTCTTCGCGAGACAATAAAAACGTAATTGCCCCCGCCGCAAAAACTATCGCCGACAAGCTTAAGAGTTGAAAGCCTCGCCCAATAGTCTGGTCAGCCAACTCATGGTGGGTGCCCGGCTCCTCAGGTGGCGTAGGGGGCTCAGATTTTATACTGTCCGGTTGTTCGTTCATGTTCAGCCTTTGGGACCCGAATGTCTCCGGGCAACTCTAACCAAGATGCGATCCCCGTGCGAACTCTACGCACTTGCAAGCGAGAAACGGGCCGTCTATGGGTGAGGAATGGATGGAAAACGCATGATCGACACTGCCGTCGAGATTCTTCGCAGCGAGCGCGATGCCATCGACGCCGTAGCAACCAATCTTGGCGAAACGTTTATTAGAGCGATCGAGATTCTTCGGACGTGTGAGGGGCAAGTTGTGCTCAGCGGAGTTGGGAAGTCTTATCTAATTGCCCAGAAGATATCCGCCTCAATGGCTTCTACCGGCACCCCATCTATTCCACTGCATCCGGTCGACGCACTTCATGGGGATCTCGGACGGGTCAGACCAGGTGATGCCGTTATTTCACTTTCCAATAGCGGATCCAGCGACGAGATGGTCGAGTTTGCCCGCGCACTTAAGCGACTCGATGTCTCGACGTTGGTGATGACATGCCGGCGTGAAAGTCCTTTGGCCAAGCTCTCTGATGTCGTCTTGGATATTGGAAATTTAGAAGAAGCTTGTCCCTTGGGGGTGGCACCATCGACCTCCACGACGGCGATGTTAGCGCTAGGAGACGCGCTCACACTGACCTTGTCGAAAGCAAAAGGCTTTACCCTCGAAGGCTTTGCCTCCAACCACCCGAATGGGTCCCTCGGCAAAAAACTGCGACCAGTCACGGAGCTAGCTCGCTCACTCGAGGCAACGGCGACCGTTTTAAAGAATGCCACGGTTCTCGACGCACTCAACGCAATCACCAATAAGAAGACCGGTGCCGCTTTCATTGTTGCTGAGTCAGGACGCCTTTCCGGTGTTTTTACAGACGGCGATCTTCGTCGCCTTCTGCAACAGGATCCCACTCGCCTAAACCAAGAAATTCATCTCTTTATGACCGCAGCGCCAAAGACACTGCTAGCCCATCAAACTGTCGCGGAAGGAATGCACGCTCTTCGGCAACACAAGATCAACTCCTTACCGGTCATCGATGACAATCTCTCTCTACTCGGTTATCTAGACATCCAAGACACCTAATGACGCCAGAAATCACTGTCATCCTACCGGCCTTTAATGCGCAGCAGTTTCTTGCGCGCGCTATCAAATCGGTACAGAGTCAAACTTTCGCAAACTGGGAATTGGTGATTATTAATGACGGCTCGACCGATGAGACCATCAAGATCGCTTCAGATTTCGAAGAAAAAGACCCAAGGATTCGAGTAGTATCACAGCCTAACCAAGGCTTATCTGGTGCCCGCAATACAGGTATTGAATGCGCTTGCGGCGATTATATTCAGTTTTTAGATGCCGATGACATCTTGCTGCCGACTAAGTTTCAACGCCAATTAGACGAGTTTGAGCAAAAGCCATGGGCAGATATCGTATTTTGTAAGGCTCTTATCATCGACGAAAGTAGGCATAGACGTCCGGCTACAGACATTCCCCATCTGCCATTTGAGTTTGCACTTTGGGAACGAAATTTCATTGTGGTAAACGCGCCACTCACCCGGCGGTCCTGCTTGGATAAAATTGGTCGTTTCTCGGAGCGCAAGAGCGAAACCTATCCACTCTATGGGTGTGAAGATTGGGCGTTTTGGCTGCGTGCATGCGTTCTGGGAGCCAACTTTGCATGCATCGATGAGGTATTGGTTGAAAACTTCCAGCATCAAAGCAATATGTCCCGTGATGCGGTCAAAATGATTCTCTCAGAGCTTTGGTGCCTTGAGTCTCTTTCTGAATCACTGTCAATAGAGCACGAAGGTCTGAATAGACTAAGGGAACTCTCACATTTGTACCGCCTCTTGCGAGCCTTGTCTCATCGAGAGCTGCGGAACGATGAAGAAGCGCTCAAATATCTGCGCCGCGATCCACTTTTACAAAACTCAGGGTATCTAACCGCCAAACTTCAGCGGCGCGGGCTCAGGGCACCAGATTTCCTGCTGCGCGGGGTGGCTCAACTTGAGAGCAAAGTAGCCTATATCCGACTTATGCAAGAACTCGCGCGTCTCAGCTGAGGCGCGTATTGAAAACACGTCTCAGCGCGATTTTGAGGGCTTTACCAAGGCCTCGTGGAACTGCTTCTAAACTAGCGGGATCACGAATGAGGCGACGAAGCAAACGCGCAAATTCCCACGGGAGAGCAACTGGGCTGTATAAGAGAAACTGAGAAATCGGTTGGTTTTTGGCCCAAACCACATAGCGGTTCGCAAAGGCGCGGGCTTTAATGTGCCCAGGTTTCGAATCGGGGCCACGTCGATCATGATAGGCGATCGCCTGAGGGCGGTAGAGATGCCGCCAGCCTTGATTAGTCAAACGCCAGGCTAAGTCTACGTCTTCGTAATAGGCAAATAACTCGACATCAAATGGTGGATCCGACAGCATGGAAAGAGCTTCGCTACGATAGAGTGCAGCGGCGGCAGATGGACCAAAGATATCTTCATCCTGGTCAAATTGAGCGCGGTCTAGTTCTCTATAGCCTCGATCTAGCGGCGATAATGTTCGAAAAACCATCTCGATTCCGGCTGAATCGATGGTTCTTTGAGCCCCGAATTCATGGACTAACTTTCCAATGGCGCTCGCTGCATCCGGATTGGCATTCAACGCATCCACTAAGATAGCCAGGTAGTCGGGAGCAAGGCGAGCATCGTCGTTAAGACAGAGCTTAAAGGTGGTGTTGAGAGCTTCAAGGGCGCGATTAGAGGCGGCCGCGAACCCAGTGTTTGTGTTTTCGCGGATAAGTTTAATGGGTAAAGGATGCGATTGGACTAATTCGATGGTGTGATCAGTCGAGGCATTATCGACGACGACAATCTCGGAGATTGGCTGACCCTGTAATGAGTCAAGACATGACACAATGCAGGCCTCGCTATTCCAAGTCAGAATAGCGACGCCAACAGTATCTTGGATCGACATAGGGAAGAGGCGGGCCAATCAGCCCTTAGCTAAAAGCTGGGCTCGCGACCAACTGGCCTTTGCCTGAGCTGCGGCATAACCTGAATCACTCGGCCCTAACGACTTTAGTGATTCTTGTGCTTGACCTAGTGCGGTTTTAGCAGCTGCTGCATCAATATCGGCCGCAGCAAGCGCGTGCTCGGCAAGAATCGTCACCGAGTCATCACTTACTTCAATAAAACCACCTGAGACTGCAAAGATATCATCGCCATTTCCAGCTTGAACCAAAACTCTGCCGGCGTCTAAAGCGGCCAAGAGTGCACGGTGACCCGGCATCACGCCAATTTCACCAAGTGCAGATGGAGCGCGTACCTCGGAACAAGTCCCATTATAGATCGGTCGCTCAGGCGTTACTATTTGTACAGAAATAGACATCTCTACTCCAAAGGCGTGAGAGAATTAAGCTGCAAGCTTCTTAGCGTTCTCAATGACTTCATCAATCGAACCAGCCATGTAGAAAGCTTGTTCAGGCAACGCATCGTGCTTGCCATCGATGATCTCTTTGAACGAACGAATGGTGTCCTTCAGGTCGACATAAACACCTGGGGTACCGGTGAAGGCTTCCGCAACGTGGAACGGCTGTGAAAGAAACTTTTGAATCTTTCGTGCTCGGGCAACGGTTGCCTTATCTTCCTCAGATAATTCGTCCATACCCAGAATCGCAATAATGTCTTGAAGTTCCTTGTAGCGCTGAAGCGTCTCTTGAACCGCTCGAGCAACTGTATAGTGCTCATCACCAACAACACCTGGATCAAGAAGTCGACTGCTCGAATCAAGTGGGTCAACCGCTGGGTAAATTCCTAGCTCGGCGATTTGTCGACTAAGAACCGTCGTTGCATCCAAGTGAGCAAAGGTGGTCGCTGGCGCTGGGTCAGTCAAGTCATCCGCAGGAACGTAAACAGCCTGAACTGAAGTAATCGAACCCTTGTTGGTTGAAGTAATACGCTCTTGAAGCGCACCCATCTCAGTCGCAAGCGTTGGCTGATAACCAACCGCTGAAGGCATACGTCCAAGAAGTGCGGAAACCTCAGAACCAGCCTGAGTAAAGCGGAAGATGTTATCAACGAAGAGAAGAACATCACGGCCTTCTTCGTCTCGGAAGAATTCCGCTGCTGCAAGTGCAGAGAGTGCAACACGGGCACGAGCACCTGGTGGCTCATTCATCTGTCCATAAACGAGAGCGGCCTTGCTCTTCTCACGGTTAATCTTGAGCTTGCCGTTTTCATCACGAATCAGCTCGCCATTGTCATCGTGTTCAGCAGCAATAACGCCAGACTCAATCATTTCGTAATAAAGGTCATTACCTTCACGGGTACGCTCGCCAACACCGGCGAAAACTGAGAGACCACCGTGGCCCTTCGCGATATTGTTGATGAGTTCCATGATGAGAACGGTCTTGCCAACACCGGCACCACCGAAAAGACCAATCTTACCACCACGTGCATACGGAGCCAGAAGGTCGATAACCTTGATGCCTGTTTCGAAGGTGGTAAACTTAACGTCTTGATCTACGTACTTTGGTGGGTCACGGTGAATTGGCAGGGAGCTCGGTGCATTGACAGGACCTTGCTCGTCAACCGGGTCACCAGTCACGTTCAGAATCCGGCCGAGTACGGAAGTACCAACTGGCATCTGAATTGGGGCACCTGTGTCGAGTACATCCTGGCCGCGTACCAAACCGTCGGTGGAATCCATCGCGACAGTTCGAACGGTGTTCTCACCAATATGGCTCGCAACCTCAAGAACTAGATTCCCTTCACGGTCATCAATCGATGGATTGCTTACGCGAAGTGCAGACAAGATGGCAGGTAGCTGGCCGCTGGGGAATTCTACGTCTACAGCAGGTCCAATAACCTGGGTGATACGGCCTTTAGCTAAATCAGTCGAACTCATGATTCTTCTCCGATTGCATAGGTCTCAACTTGAGACCTGAGATGTTTTCGTCATCCAAACGTTATTGATTGATAGCCTCACAGCCACCAACGATTTCCATCAACTCTTGAGTAATTGCCGCTTGTCGTGCTCGGTTGTACGCCAAGGTCAGCTTATCACTTAATTCTTTTGCGTTGTTTGTTGCAGAGTCCATCGCAGTCATCCGCGCACCGTGTTCGGCCGCAACGCTGTCGAGAAGTGAACGCCACATTTGAGTCGAGATATAAGTAGGAACCAAAGCGTCTAAAACGCCTGTAGGATCCGGTTCGTAAATATAGTCTCGTTGATTGCTGGCATCCGTATCGCTGTCTCCGCCCATATCAGTGCTGACTGGCACCAACTGCATGAAGGTCGGAACCTGACTAATTGCGCTCTTGAACTCATTGTAGAGAACATGCACGGCATCAGTCTTTTCGGTCACGAAATCGTGCGCTAGACGTTGAGCTAGCGTCTCTGCCTTGTCGTACTTGAGGCCATCAAAGATCCCCTCAGGTGCTTCAAACTCGAAACCTCTTCGCTTGAAATGTTCAGCACCTTTGCGACCAATAGCCACAACCTTAATGGTCTTGTCTGAATGGCTGGCAATGAATGCTTCAGCTTGCTTGATGATAGAGGAGTTGAATGCACCACAAAGACCGCGGTCGGATGTCATAACGACAAGCGTAAGGTGCTTAACATCGCGTGCTGTCAGCAATGCGTTCTCGTACTCCGTACCCGTACCTTCCAAAGCAGTCGCTACTCGACGAAGTGCCGAATCAAGGGCAACAGCGTAAGGCCGTGCGGCCGTGATAGCTTCTTGTGCTCGACCCAACTTTGAAGCTGCAACCAGCTTCATCGCTTTGGTGATCTTTTGTGTATTCTTTACCGACTTAATGCGGAGCCGAATCTCTTTTAATGCTGCCATTAGTTTCCGCTCGGCGTAAAGACCTTGGCGAATTCCGCCAGTACATTCTCGATTGCCACAACGACTGGCTCTTTCAAGTCGCCGACAGTCTCGATTTGCTCAACAACGTCGAGATGCTTACTCAAAGTAAATTCTTCAAGCTCGCTGCAGTAACGACGAATATCGGAAGTTGGGTAATCGCGAATCCAGGTTTTGTTTCCGCCAGTGATGTTTCGGGTTCCGGCGTAGAGCTGGACGACCTGCATGCCTACTCGAAGCGGCGAGTACTGGCCCTGCTTGAGCATCTCGACAAGACGTTCCCCCGCAGCTAGCTGCTCTTGAGTCGCCTTATCAAGGTCTGAACCGAACTGAGCAAAGGCCGCTAACTCTCGATACTGAGCCAGAGTAAGTCGCAGTGTACCGGCAACTTTCTTCATCGCTTTGATCTGAGCAGAACCACCGACACGAGAAACCGAAATACCAACATCAACCGCAGGGCGCTGACCTGCGTTGAAGAGGTTCGACTTAAGGAAGATCTGACCGTCAGTAATCGAGATAACGTTGGTAGGAATAAACGCTGCAACGTCATCGGCTTGGGTCTCGATGATTGGAAGAGCGGTCAAAGAACCACCACCTTCAGCGGCATTCAGTTTCGCTGCACGCTCGAGGAGGCGAGAGTGCACGTAGAAAACATCGCCAGGGAACGCTTCACGGCCCGGCGGGCGGCGAAGAAGCAGTGAAAGTTCGCGGTATGCAACAGACTGCTTAGAAAGGTCATCGTAAACAATAAGAGCGTGCTGGCCATTGTCGCGGAAGTATTCACCCATGGCGACGCCACAGTATGGCGATAGGAACTGCATCGGTGCAGGTGATGCCGCAGGTGCCGAAACAACCGTGGTGTAATCCATCGCGCCGTTTTCTTTAAGCTTCTCAACAACCTGTGCAATCGTTGACTGCTTTTGCCCGATTGCAACGTAGATGCACTTAACGTCCTGACCCTTTTGGTTGATGATGGTATCAACCGCAATGGCGGTCTTACCGGTCTGACGGTCACCGATGATAAGCTCACGCTGACCACGACCAATCGGAATCATTGAGTCGATCGCCTTGATACCGGTCTGCATCGGCTCATGAACCGATTGACGAGGTAGGATGCCCGGTGCCTTTACTTCCATCTTGCTGAAGTGCTCAGTCTCAATGTCGCCCTGACCATCGACAGGACGCCCGAGAGCATCGACAACCCGGCCAAGAAGTGCTGGTCCAACTGGTACCTGGGCAATCTCGCCGGTTCGCTTCGCGGTTGAGCCTTCACGAATGCCTGCACCGCTACCCATGATAGCGACGCCGACGTTTCCTTCTTCAAGGTTCAGAACGATTGCTCTTGTACCTTCGTCAAACTCGATCATCTCACCAGCCATCGCGGAGCGAAGACCGTAAATACGTGCGATGCCGTCGCCAACCGAGAGGACTGTTCCAGTCTCGGCAACTTCAACTTTGCTTTCGTAATCGTTGATCTGGTTCTTGATAATGCTGCTTATTTCTTCGGCACGGATTTGCATGACCTTGTCTCACCTCAAATGTCTGAGTGCACTAACTAAGTTCTTTCGACACTACGATCGATTAAACGCTCACAATTAACCAAGTTGTTCTTTCACGACTTCCAGTTGTCGTCTCAAACTAGCATCGAAAGTCACGTCGCCTACCCGGCAAACAAGACCACCAATAAGAGCTGAGTCGACCTCGACCGTGAGTTCGATTTTCTTTCCAAAACGGGCGCTCAACGCGTCCCGAAGTGCGCCTTGTTGTGCTTCATCCAACGCAACCGCGGAGCGAACAGTCGCACG
This sequence comes from Myxococcota bacterium, assembly GCA_036128675.1. GTDB lineage: Bacteria > Myxococcota > XYA12-FULL-58-9 > XYA12-FULL-58-9 > JABJBS01 > JAYYQC01. The sequence goes on from JAYYQC010000333.1 coordinate 10,071, forward strand.
CTCGATTGCGAGAGCTTCATCACGAAGGCGTCCTAACTCTTCAACAATGTCGCTTAGCACGTCTAAGCGGTCGTTGGCGCAGAGAATTCGAATGAGGTTCCCTGCCTCTTTTGAAACCTTGGCGGTTTCAACCAGTGCAGCGATGACGCCATCGCGCTCTTCTTTGAACGCCGGGTTTGCAACGAGTCGTTGCAGCTCGTCGGACTCTTGGCGAACCGCTTCAAAGGCTTCAACGCCCGAAACCATATTAGCCAAAGCATCGTTGCCACCATTGTCGATCGCTGCTTCGTAAGCGGCCTGTGCATAGCGTTTTGCTACCGGATTCACGCCTGACCTCCTGATTCCGC
>JAYYQC010000334.1:0-2744 GCA_036128675.1 Myxococcota bacterium
CAAAAGCCCATCGGCAAGAACCTTGGCTTTGGCTTTGGGTATTTCAATGATGACCGCACTTTGGATGTGGTGGTGGCCAACGACCAGGTCCGCAATCTCTTTTTGCTCTCCCAGGGCGACACCTTCGTCGACCGAGCCCTCGAGCGTGGCTTTGCCTACGACCGGCGCGGCAAGCCCTCGGCCGCGATGGGCATCGATGTCGATCTAGACTTAGCCACGCAGGAGCACCGCGTGGTGATGGGCAACTTCTACGAGGAGATGACCTCTCTCTACGTCAATGCGGAGGGGGCCAAGTTGTTTATCGACGAGAGTGTGGCCGAGGGGATTGGTCCCCGCACCAATGCCCGCACCACCTTTGGGGCACTCTTTGTCGATTACGACAACGATGGGTACCGCGATATCTTTGAGGTCAATGGCGCGATTCAGGAGATCACGCCCAAGCTCTTTAAAGGCGAGGTGGGGGTTCCATACCGGCAGCCCGGCGATATTTTCTGGCATTGCGGTGGCCGCTGCCGCACCACCTACATCTACCTCGGTGGGCTCTCTGGTGACTTCGCGAAGCGCATTGTGGGACGGGGCTTGGCTGCGGCCGATATGGACGGCGATGGGGACCTTGACCTCGTCGCCACTGGCATCAAGGGTCCGGCCTATCTGTATCGAAACGATACTGAGACGAGTCACCATTGGCTAAGGGTCAAGCTCAAGGGCCGAACGCCCAATACCGATGCGATTGGGGCTGAGCTCATCCTTACCGCGGGCGAGCGTCAACAGTACCGCCTGGTTCAGCCATCCCTGAGTTATCTCTCTGCCAACGAGCTGGTCCAGACCTTTGGGCTTGGGCAGTGGGACGATGTGGTGACCGTCAAGGTCATCTGGCCCGATGGTCAGTCCCAAACCCACACCGTCGACGGTGTCGACAAGCTCGTCGTCTTCGAAGAGCCATAAGCTTCGAACCCAAATTTTGCGTCTATTCTCAGCGATTCTTTGGTGCGGCTGACTCAAAGTTTGGGGGTCTCTAGCTGCTATGACGCGGTGCTTCGTTTTGAGTCGCGCTAAGGTACTGATTTTGAGAACTATTTTGTGGTCGCAAATTTTGACGTGGCTTGCATGGTTCTTGCAACACATACCTCCGCTTAGACGTACTTTGGGGGGATAGAACAATATGAAAGTCAATGGTCTTACGATGGTCGCCGCAATTATGGCGATTGGATTTGCAGGCAGCCAATATTCGCAAACCACCGGTTCCTTGAGTGGGCAAGCCACGGGTGGCGACTCGGCTGGCTGTGGTGGCGACACCTATTACGACGAAGATCTGCAAGCGCTGGTCGGTTCCGAAGCCGGAGCCATGGAAGGTGCGTCCTCGCTGCGGGACGCGGGGGTCCAAGATGCCTCGGTTGAGCTGCAGCGTGGCATTGTGGGACAGGCATTTGGCCAGGCGATGGAAGGTCAGCCGCTCCTGCGTCTGCTTGAGCCAAGCCCGGCGGCACTGGCGCGACTGGTTGAGCTTGGGGGCGAGAAGGCGCAATTTCAAGCTTCGGTGGATATTGCCAACGATGGCAGCTTTGCGGTGGTCGCGTTTTCATCGGAGCGCTTTCCTGAAGTCACCGAGGTGAGCATCCTCGAGAATATCGGCTCGAAATGGCTCGCTTATCCAGTCGTCGCATCCGACGATGGCCGGCCTTTTAAGTTCCGAAGTGTCGAGCTCATCGACGTGGTCTCAGGTGAGCTTGGCTCAGAGGTTGTGGTCTTGCTTAATGGCCAAGACTATCTCCGCTTGGCGCCGGCGAGTGGCTCGCTCTTCTTGGAGACCCAAGCGGTGGCCAACGACCTGGTCCACGACAATGCCCGGGCGGCTGGGAGCATCGAGCTTTACACCGCGCAGCTCCGCTCGATGGAAGACGCGCGCGATGTGGTGATCCGTAGGGTCGACCATCCGTGGATGCGCACTCTGGTCGATAAGTTCTTCGAGGGCGCACGCTACGAGTTCGATACCTCGGTGACCAACGAGGTGCTGATGACACTCGAAGGTGGAACGGTGATCAGTGTCGAGGGCTGCCAGTTCGGTGCCGAGCCAAGCTTCGATGGCCCAGAACTCGTCTGCGACGCTTGTCCATCGGGGGATGTCTGCTCGAACCCGTTCAACCGTCGGAATCTCTACGACGTCACGATTGCGGAGCGTGATGTAACGATGGGTGGGGTTGCGTTCTAGATCGAATATGATCGCGTTTTGAGATCGCGTCCCTTAGTTGACAGATGCCTTGGCGGCTGCCTCGGCTTCGGCTCGGACGCTCTCACGCGGGATCACATAGATGCGCACCTTGCCTTCTGACTCATAGATATTGATCCCAAGCCACTTGCTCTTGTCTTGCTTGCTCTGAAGGTGCTTGGCGCGAACCGTCGGTAAGTTCACGATATTTTTCCAGCGCGCCAGACCGGTGCCGCGAAATTTCCGATAATAGTACTGCACCGTATCGTCAAAATTACGCGATGACTCGTAGCGACCTGGTTCCTCGAGTGGAACCGCACCTGGTACCAGAGGCGCGCTCGTGAGCGGGTCTTCCGTTAGTGTGGTCGATGTCAACAGGAATGTAAGTAAAATCGTGGAAAACATGGCGTTTCGATACGTGAGGAAGGCACGTAGGTCAACGATTTAAGGGCTTCTGACTGCGATGTGCCCGTTGATTTCTGGGGATTCATCACGCATCATAAAAAGTGTTCGGAGGGGGTGTTCCCCCGCGGACGGA
>JAYYQC010000335.1:0-10434 GCA_036128675.1 Myxococcota bacterium
CTACCCTCGAATCTTGCGATTACAGCGGCGCTTTGCATCGTCCTACCGCTGATTTTTCCAATTGCCGATTGGATGACTGCTCCGTTGGAGCAACGGTTCGAGCGCCCATCTCTCGATAAATCTGCACCACCCGACGCGATCGTCGTATTGGGTGGAGCCATTGGCGCCAAACGCTCGAGATGGCGAGACGACGTCGTCTTATTTGATGCTGCCGAGCGCTTAACGACGGGAGCTTCACTCGCGATTCAGTTTCCTGAAGCCCAACTCATTTTTTCGAGTCATCCGGCCGAGGTGTATTGGGCCCGTCAACTGTGGCTTAAAGCAGGCATTAATGCGGAGCAGATTGTCTTGGATGCGACAGCTGTAACCACTGCGACGAACGCCCATGGGGTTGCCGAACTGCTTGTGCCCGAAGAGTCTCGTGTTCTCTTGGTCACATCGGCCAAGCATATGCCTAGGTCAATCGGAGCGTTTCTGGCTCGTGGCTTCACAAAGATCATGCCCTATCCGACCGACTATCGGACCCCTTATCGGAGCTATACATCGGTCACTGGAAATTGGCAGCTTATCACGGAATCGTTCCACGAGTGGCTTGGTCTTGTCGTTTATTGGTTGAATAACGACAGCGATTACCTCTATCCGGGGCCTCAACATTTGGAGTCCTGGAACTGAGGAGCCAACCACTTTAAAGTTGAACCCTTGAGGTTCAATGGAGGTCAGCGCGTGCGGCGATATTATCTTTCATCATTGGGTGTGACTGCATTACTTCTTTGTGCAGTGTCTATGACTGCGCACGGTGCTGCGTATTGGATTCTCGAGCAAGGTAATGCGACCTATGGTCGCGCGGGGACAAACATCGCCGGTGCTGACGATGGGTCCACACTCTACTTGAATCCGGCTTGGCTTGCGGAATTTCGTGGCTTTGAATTTGTGGTTGGCGCAAATGCTATCAAAGATTATCGAAGCTTTGAGCGGGCCGATCTAGTTGCTCCCGAGGTGCAGTCGGAAGATGGTCCCATCATTCCTGACGCCAGCTTCGAGCGCGCTGATAACCTTGCAACATATCCACGCTTTAGTCCGAATCTCTTTTTGACGTATGGCTTTGACTTGGGCCCTTCTCATGCACTTGGCTTTGGTATTGGGATCTGGGGCCCGCCACGTGCTGACCTGGAATATGACCCAAATGGAGCACAACGTTATGGCTTAGTCAGTTCCTACAATATCCAAGCGCATCCTGCGATTGGCTTCGGCTATGGACATTTGGATTCGGGTTTTTATATCGGCGGCCAGTTCTCAGCGGTTACTCAAATCGTTGATACGACGCTGAAGCTCTATGCATCCCCGATCCCGACATTTCTCTGCGCGGAGTATGAAGACCAAGGCTGCGATATTCAGACATATGTTTATACCCGAACCGATGGTATCCCGGTGTGGACGATGGGCTTGGGTTGGGTCAGTGACTTTGGGCTGCGGCTTGGAGCCTCCTTTCAGAGTGGTTTCAAGGTGAATGCAAACGGAACAGCAACGTTCACTCTCGGGGAAACTCTCTCAAGTCTCGCTGAGATCTCTGGTGAAGATGTAGCGGTCGAGTTCGACATGCCTTGGATTCTACGAGCGGCGATTCGATATGCTGACCCTGACGGCGACTGGGATATTGAATTGGCTTACACGCGGGAGCAATGGAGCGTTCAGCAGACCATTGATTTCGATGCCAGCGCGATTGGAGTAGACTCTGATGTTGATCTTGCGGACATCGAGAGCGTGGGCCTTATTCAGTTAAAGCCAAGTTGGCGAGACAGTGAATCCCTGCGTCTTGGTGGTGCTTTGACGTGGGATGATGGTGCAGTCGTGACCCGTGGTGGTATCTATTACGAATCCGGTGCGCAAAAGCGGAAGATGATGGATATTGGTACATACGACCCGCCGAAAATCGGTATCACCGGTGGTATTCGTTATATCCTCGCAAATAAGCTGGATTTACTCGGCAGTGGTCAGCTTTATGCAGATGTTTCACTTGGCTACGTTGAATGGATAGAGACCGAGGTCGTCTCAAGTGAAGCTGAACTCAACGACCCCACGACCGATGAGTTCACCTATATCATTGGCAACGGCGTTTATGACTCAAAACAGATCATTACGATGTTTGCACTGGGGGTTCGTTTATGATGGTCAAGACAAATCGGCGTATTACTAGCCGCGCAATCTTTCTCGCTCTCGGCTTGTCGCTCTTGGCATCCTCCGCTTGGGCAAAGGATGAGAAGCATCCTTATGGCCCCCTCCTACTACCCATTACAGAAAAGCCTAAACCGACTACCCTAACGCCCGAAGAAGAAGCCAAGCTCTAGTGAGGCAATTTTGTTCTAAGGCAAGTTGAGACAGCTGATGGTGGTTACGGTGTTGCTTTTCAGGATGTAAGTGCTTCGGTTGATACCGTCTGGAAGACAATCCTGGCGTATGATCGGTATCCAGACTGGGTCGACAACGTCGCAAATTGTACTGTTTACAAGTCGCCCAAACCCAATGTCCTCTATGTCGACATGGAAATCTCAGTGATGTTCGTAAGCTCTCACCTTTACACCATCAACACCGTGTATAAGAACCAAGGATACATGACTTGGATCTTGGACCGGGAACGCAAGAGCAGTGTGAAAGACACGGTAGGATATTGGATGGTGAGCCCGCATCCGATGGACCCAAAGCGGAGTCGCGTCGAATACTCTAGTCAGATGATTGTCTCAGGGATCCCTGAGTTCATCGCGAATTTTTTAACCCGAGATTCACTCGAAAGTGGGACGGTGTGGGTTAAGAAGCGGGCCGAAGAGGCTGCGGCCAAAGCAAAATAGTTTGAACCGTTTAATTGATGTCAGCGAGGTAGCCCTCAGCCCATTGCACGTCCTCTGGCGTGTTGAGTCCAACCAGTTCTTTCCAGTCATCAATCGATAGAGCGGTGACCTTCTTTTCATCGTTCAGGGTCAATCCGATCACATCCGTTAGGTAGCGTTCCTCAGTTGTTGGATGTCGTGGAACACGGTTGAGCGTCTCGAAGAGATGTGCGGTGTCGAAGAGAAAATGTGAGGTGAGTAGCTCTCGGATCTCCTTTTGCGCTTCAGTGCAGTCGCGCTCCTCGATACACGCTTCGACGTTGCCGGCCGAGTCCCGAATGATTCGAGCGTAAGGAAAAAGCGTCTCAAAGTGTGCAGTAAGAAAAGAGCATTGAGCGGCTTGTTCGAGATGTTCTTGGTGGAGTTGCTTGATCGATTCGGCGCTTAGGAGCGGGCTATCACCTACGAAGACAAAGACATGCTTGGAATCGCTTACAGCATTGGCTGCGCATGCAACCGCATCTGCGGTTCCTGAACGTACCTCTTGAAACGGGAGCTTGTAACTTTCACCAAGTTCTTGTCGCATTTCGTCCGCACCGTGCCCGATGACGACTGCAATGTCCTTTACCCCAGCGCCTTCCAGCGCATCGATGAGGTAGCGGACCATGGGGCGGCCACCTACTGGGACCAGTGGCTTTGGAAGAGGAGACTTCATGCGTGTCCCCTTGCCAGCAGCTAAAATGATAGCGGCAGTATCTTTCATTTAAATTCTCCTGCTTTCAGCGTCTTTTGGAGTTTACTCGGTTGCAAGGCCTTCGGTGAGCAGCGTCTGTCGAACTCCGTTGCCCACGGTTGAGCCTACTGGGTAAAAGACAGGCGGTGCACCAATTGGCGCTGCGATGGTGTAGGTCGTTATCGCGTTGGGATCACCATAACGTTCGCCGGTGAAAAGGTGTACCCATTCGCCGGCGGGGAGCCTCACACTACGCTCTTCGAGGTCCTTTTCCAGGACCGGAGCGACCATAAACTCGGTACCAAACATGAATTGTTGCTCCGAGTCGCCCAAGCTGAGCCACGATTCGTCTTCGGGGTATTCGAAGAACGGGTGTCGCACGATAGGGATCCCGGTTTGCGACGCTTCGATTGACAGGGCTCGGCGATATGGCCCGAGGGCGGAGAATATCTTCGCCATCCGAGCAAAATGGTCATAATTCTCAGAGCTGTCGTAAAACTGGGCATTGACCTCAGGTTGATTACCTTCGTGGGTTCTAAATGCCGGACTGAAGGTATTGAGCTCGGTCCACCGCTCAAGAAGGTTGAGCTCGCGGGTGAAGCCAACCGTAAGGGCGCTGATGGAAGTGTAACCACCGATATCGGAATGATTGAGTGGAATACCGGAGATGCCTCCGGTGATTAGACCCTTCAAAGCAGCTTGAAGACCATCATAGGCATCCCAGGTAACCATTTGATCGCCGAGCCAAAAAAGGGTGCTTGCCCCCTGACTTCCGTTGTAACCAGCTCGGTTAAAGTAGACGACTTCACCTTCTAGGCCGGCCTCGGCGACAGCCTCTTGGCTCATTTTGACCCAGTCTACCATGTACTGATTGTGGTATGCCGCAGCCGATTCACCGGAGTAAAGCTTGGCGTCAAAAGGGAGAGCTTCGCTAAAGTCAGCCATCCACCCTCGGAGTCCAATGTCGAGCATGTTGGTCTTGATCACTTCTTTGATCCATGTGCGCGCGGCGGGGTTTGTTAGGTCGACCAGGTAGGTTGGGAAGTCGGTAACCTCGAGCTCATACGGAACGTAATTGTGGTCCTTGACGAGAAAATCGCGCTCGAACGCCTCATCCAGTAGGTTTCTCACGACGCTTCCCTTTTCAGAGGCATCGACCAAAAAGGGGTTAATATACCCAAGCATCCGAACACCTTTGGCCTGAAGTTCCTCGACAAGCGTCTGCCAGCGGTCAGCTGGATAGGTCTCTGTATCGAGTTCCCAGTTCCACCATAGTTGGCTGCCAATGGAAGTTGCACGCTTACCCACCCAGTCTTGAACCCAATAGGCTCCAATCGGTGTGTCACGTGCTTCGAGCTCAGCGGCAACCTCCTCGACGCGGTCGAGTCCACCCTGCATTCCGACAATGACACGATCTGCGATCCAGTCGGGAAGAGGCGGCATGCGACCAGCAAAATCGGTATAGCGCTCAATCGCTTTGTACATGGAGTCTGCCGCGATGAAAGCTCCATTGGGCTGATTGGAGTGAATGCGAACACGAAGGTAGTCTTCATCACGAAGGTCGAAGACCGAGTACTCGGTGTTTGTGAGGTAGAGCGAGCGACTGTAGTTCGTGACATAGAATGGGAGCGCGCAATACGTTGTGTAGCTATCACCACCAGCACCTTCGGCAACCAACTCAACCGCGTTGGAGATTGCTGGCCGCCCGCGTCCGATGCCTTGCTCTTGGCTTAGGATCGGGACCTCGTTGCCTTTATGGTCGAGGTAGCTAAATTGCTCGCCGAATCCAAAAAACCGCTCTGAATAGGTCGAGGTGCTTTCCATCTCAAAGTAGTTGATTGCTGGTTCATCTGACCAGGCGCGAAAGCCGAGTCGTCCTGGGCCAACTTCCCACAGTTCGACATAATAGCCGGGTGAACAGGCAAAGCTCACGGTTTCGAGCTCACCTTTTAGGATGATCCGGTCATTGTCTGCGTAGTGAATACGAAGGCTCGTTGTACTGCAGGTAATTGCGACATCTTCGTCTACCGTAAAGTTTCCTCGGTTATCTTCGACTTCTAATTGAGCGATACCGACTGTCCACCATGCGTTAAGGTCAGGCACGTTGAAGACGAGTGGTGCGGCGTTGTTGGGATGCGTAACTCGTAGACCGGTGAGCGTTCCATTCTGGTTGTCGAAGGTCAGATTGAACTCGCCAACTGGGAACTGAAGAGTTGTGTCGCCACAGTCGCCGCCATCATTACCAAAGGTATCACACACGAGGTTGGGGTGGCAGGTGCCATCGCCAACCAAGCTCTCGACGTCTGGGCTCTGACAAAGATCGTTGCAGTCAGCGACAAGGTCGAGATCTGCACAGGCGCAATCTCCGCCGTCGCGGCCAAGAGCGTCGCATCCAAGTTTTGGTACACAGACGCCATCGCCCGCCGAGAGCGACTGTTCCGCAAACGAGGCGCAGTTGCCTTCACAGTCCTCGATATCGCATGGTTGAACCTCGATCGTCTGGGTAGCGAGTGCGGTTCGACAGCCATCGTTGGCGATCACTGAAAATGTCTGGGTACCGGCTGCATTAAATGTCGCTGAGAATCTGTCGTCACCGCTGGAGAGCTCGAAGCTACCAAACCCAGAAAAGGCGAGTTCCACCGGTCGATCTGCGTTGGTAAGGACTCGGAATTCGGTGGGCTGCCCGACGTAGGCCTCTCCAAGTGGTTCAACGCCAGTGATGACGAGCTCGATCTCGGTATCACATCGTTCAAGTCCAGTGGGCTCGTCGTCGGCACAGCCGCTAAGGCCAAGTGCAAAGAGTAGGACCAAGCTGATGCTCAAGACATGATGGGGGTTTGAACTTTTCGGCATGAACCGCTGACCTCCAAGTGGAAAGTACGAGCTGCAATTGTACAAGTTGGCGTATTAAAATTCTTCATAGCCTATCGCGCATGCTAGTCTACCCCAAATTCGAGACAGGGCTAACCTTCTTCGAGAGGTCAGACAGCGAACCCAATGGACAAAACCTTTACAGAGGCTCCAAGTATCCTCAAAGAGTCAGAAACCTTTTGGCTACTCGATAAGCCGTCGGGCTGGTTGGTTCATCCACAGCGAGGTGTGGATGCGCCTGCGTTGACGGATTGGGTGATGGAAAATCTTGGACAAGAGCAGGCGTTTCCTGTGCATCGGCTCGATCGCGGCACCAGTGGACTGATGCTCTGGGCTAAAAATTCAGAGAGTGCACGTTCCTGGCAAGCGCTTTGGCAGGCTGGAAGGGTAAGGAAGGGCTACGTCGCGCTGGTAAGAGGTCGCTTTGCCGGTGAGCGATTTCTAGATCACCCAGTTCCTGCGGATGAGAAGGCGGAGCGAAAGCCGGCTCAGTCATACCTCTCAGCCTTAGAAAGCGTCGAAGCAATCCCCAGGGCGCTCTCGCTCTTGGAGGTAGAGCCGTATACTGGCCGTTATCATCAGATCCGACGGCATGTGAAACACCTAGGACACCCACTTATCGGCGACAGTAATTACGGAAGAACCGAGCTCAACCGCGCGTTTCGTGCGTCGGTAGGCCTTGCCCGATTGGGGTTGCATGCCGCTTGGTTACAATTGCCCGCGGCACAAGTAGACGACGATCCGATTACCTACTTTTCACATTTACCGGCTTCGCTCTATGAGCCGCTTGTCCGTCTTGGGTTTTCAGAAGCGGCTCTTGATATCAAGCGACTTAGGCTATTCTTGAAGCCTCGGGCTGAACTTCTTCCATAAGTTCGACCGCGTCGTCTTGGATCTTTGCGGCCGGGAAAAAGAGATCGAAGCGGGCTCCACCCAGGTCAGAATCGCTTACTTTGATATCGCCTGAATGGCCCTTCATGAGTCTCTGGATGATTGAGAGGCCGAGACCTGTCCCTACTCCAACTGCCTTGGTGGTATAAAAAGTCTCAAAGATAGACGTCTTCTCATCGGAATCAATTCCGTGACCGTTGTCTTCAATGGAGAGGACGATTCCATGTTTCGGTGCTTCTTGGATTGTCGCAGAAATGCGAATCCAGGGGTGATAATCTAGGACTGCCTGGCGATCGTATTTTTCTTGAGTCGCATCCCGTGCATTACTCAGGAGGTTGATCAGTATCTGACTGAGCTGGGAGCGGGTTACATAGATCATCAGGTCATCAGGGATGTCGCAGGAGATTGTATGCAATTTGAGCTTTGATCCCAGGATTGCAATACACTCATCGACGACCGGTCTTAAGGTGTGATGACCTGGACTCGGGTCGCGCCGGGCTGAGTTACGCATCGCCTTGCTCAGAGATTTGAGTTTCTCGGTACCGAGCTTGAGGTCTTGGGTCGATCTTGCCAAGTTTTCAAACTGACTTTCGTAGCATTTGCGTAGCTCGTCTGCTTCAGGACCGGTGGCATCACCGACAAGTGCTTCGAGCAGTTTTCGTAGCTGAGCGTGCTGCTCGGTATAGACCTGATCCAGGTCGGAGATGAATTGCAGAGGGTTATTCATATCGTGGATGACACCGGCCATCATGGTACCCAGCGTCGCCATCTGGTCGGCTTGGGTTAGCTTTAAGGATGCTTCTTGCATCTCTTGATTCAATTGTAAGTTGTCTCGCTGGTAGTGAACTTTCGTCTCTTCTAGTTCAACCAATGCGATTTCTGCTGTCTGGATATCTACCAAGAGCTTTTCGCGCTCTTTGCGTTGCATCAACATCTTGTCGGCAACGGCCAGTGAAAAGGCCAAAAATCCAAGACTCATTCCAATCGAATTTATGTTTTCCAAGAAAGGTGAATTTTCTAGGACACCCGCATATCTCTGAAGGTTGAGGACCGGGGGCACGATAATGCAGATCAACGCAGCATCGGTCACAAACGCCGCGCGTAGTCGCTTGCGGTTTGCCCAGACGAGTGTCTCAAGGAAAAGTACAATCATTACTAGAATGAGCAAAGGAAACGATTTTGCGACTCCATAGCCTATGACAAGTGGTGTAATTGATACGACCAAGAAACCATAACTCGCCCATTTAAGAATGGTATGCCGGCGCGGTGAATTTGAACTCAAATTGAAGAGGCTCGAAATCAACGCCAATACGACCGATGCAAAGAGAGCGATACTTGTAAGGGTTAATGCTTTGCGGATATCGAGCGGAAGCCCTGTAAAAAGTTGAGAGCCTAAACCATCGAGTGATGATGTTACGACAAATACAACGCTTGAGAGGGCACTAAGCAGCAGTGCACTGCGATCGCCAGTCCAGAGACCCAACACCAACTGCAAGCTGGTGAGCATAAAAAATAGTCCGTAGGCAAAGAATTTGAACTGGGCTTCGGTTGCGCGAGAACCCTGCCAAATAGACTCAGGGGCAATCCTTGCACCAGCGATCAAACTGGTCTGAGTTGAGATTCGCCAAAGGAGAGTAACTGTCTCGTTTTGTGAAACGTCGAGCGGTAGATGTAGAAAACGACTTGGGAAATAGCGTTCTGAAAATGGGAAACGGTCACCGATTTTAGTCTCCTCGACAGTACCATCAGAACGGACAACATAAATGTCGACAAAGTCGAGGAGTGGATATTCAAACTCGAGTATCCATCGGGTCGTCGTTGTAGAGTTTTCGACCGAAGAGATGAACCAGTGTGCGGCGTCATCAAAACCCAAACTTAAGCTTGATGCCTTGCGCGTCTGATTCGATGTGTAGTCCTTGAGGACGTCGTTCACGCTGAGTTCTAGCGTCGGGTCTATAAGGTGATGCGTATTATTGTTGAGCGATGAAAATCCAGATTCCGAGACTATGGTCGATTGAGCGGTGAGCGCGATGTAGAGGATGAGCGTTACCATTTCGAGGTATTCCTAGAAAAGTGGATTAGAGTCGTAAGTAATTCTGCCGATTGATGATGTACAGTGCAATAGATTGCGCCGCAAAGGCTGAGGAGCGCTGAGTGTAAACTTAAGTTATCGGCCTGGGCGAGGATGTCGTTAAAAGTTTATCCCTATGGTGCCGATAGGGTCGTATTTCGGTGATTTTACCCGCAAATTTTCTGGCCCGTCTCTTGCTTGGGGTATGACTCACGTTCAAGGAGAATTTGAAATGAAGCGACAGGCATTCCGACTCATCTGGTGTTCAGCACTCTTATTTGGTCTCTCGGCATGTTCCGAAGAGCATATGGCCGCAGGCTCAGACTCGATGGCAGGAGGGGCGGCTGAGTCCGTTCCGACGACAGATACGGCTGCAGGAGGTGGTGGTGCACCTTCGAATGGTCAATCGGACTCCGATCTGGGCGATGCAGGAGAAGCTGCGCCGGAAGATGTGACCGGGGTTGATCCCGGGGTAGACGATGAAGTTGAACCGGTAGACGAGCCCCTATGGGTCCAACTCTCCCCGGATGACTCAACGTCGATGGCTTCCGCTCAGATTTTTAAGGCGGGAGCATGGAGTTATCAGCCTCTGAAAGCCCATGAGTTTATCAATTATTACGATGCGCCAGTCGGCCAATTCGATGCCGAGCCTTGGGCATTAAACGAGTCTCTTGGCTCGGGTTTAGCCTTCGGTTTGGTAGCAGATCGCTTTACGACCGACTCAGGCCCCATGATTGACTGCGAGGCAGGAGACGATTGTGCAGAGCGCGGTGAATACGAGGTCGCTGAAGTTCTCTTTCAGCTTCAAGCGGATAATGTTGACCTGAGTACTCGACGGGCATGGAATATTTTCCTGTGCGTCGATGTGTCGGGTTCGATGAGCGGCGATAAGATGGCATTTACCAAAGATGCACTTCGGGCGACCGTGGCGAATATGCAAGCCGGAGATAAGCTTACCTTAGTAACCTTTTCGTCTTCTGCCGAGACGCTGTTTGCAGACCTTGATATTGACGAGTCCCGCGAAGAGATCATGAACGAGATCGATA
>JAYYQC010000336.1:0-15770 GCA_036128675.1 Myxococcota bacterium
ACTTTGCAGTCTTTAAATTTATCAAATCGGGGCATTACCGACTTAACCGGTCTGAGCTGTTTTGTACACCTGAGAGACCTGACGCTGTACGGGAATTCCATTACAACGCTCACCGACTTCGACTACTTAATCTCTTTGACCTACTTGGATATTTCCCACAATCAAATCAATGATCTTACACCATTGGCCGGTCTTACCGAACTTGAGACTCTCTATGCTCACGATAATCAGATAACCTCGGTCTTACCGCTTGCAGCCCTTACCAATTTGCGACGACTTGGATTACGAAACAATCTCCTGACGTCAGTGCAGCCCCTCGAACTCTTGGTCGAGATGGAGTCGTTAATACTTACCAATAACAGTATAAATTCAATTGCCGCATTGGTAGGAATGACTGAGTTAACCTATCTGCAGCTCACCAACAATGCAGTATCGTCGCTGACGCCTTTGAGTGGGGCTACGAAGCTTAGGTACCTTTACGCCTACAACAACGCCCTTGTGTCGATCTCAGGTCTTGAAAATGCCGAGGACCTTGTGAGCTTACAAGTGGGGAGTAATTCGATTTCCTCACTCACACCCTTGGCTGGGCTTGACCGGATAGAATATCTGTCTGCAAATGAGAACCAAATCTCATCCCTTTCCGGGATCGAAGGACTTGTTGAACTTCGAGAATTAGATTTGAATCGTAACCTCGTTGCCTCGGCCATCCCGCTCGCAGGATTAACTGAACTTGAGTATCTCTACCTAGACAATAACCGACTCACCAGCTTGGATGGATTTGAAAGTCTCGACGATCTTGAGCGGCTCTCACTCCATGAAAACGACTTCGGTGATGAAACGGACCTCTCTAAACTTTCAGCGCTTACGTCACTTGTCTTTTTGGGACTTAATGATTCTGACGTCGAAAGTCTTGTTGGTTTAGAGTCCCTCACCGACCTTGACCACCTTGCTATCAATCAGGCAAATCTTAGAGGTTCCGGCGCGTTGGAGCCACTGAGAGATATGACGAGACTGAGAGTCTTGGAAGCTTGGAATGCACGGATTCAAGACGTGACCGGTTTGGAAGGGTGTACGGACCTCGAATATCTCTACCTGGGCGAGAATGATATCGATACATTGGCACCCCTTGGTGGTCAGTTAACACGTCTGGTTGAGCTACAGGTTGGGGGTAACGACCTTGAGTCCTTGGCTGGTCTCGAAGGTTCTTCCAAGCTCGAGTTTATTTCTGCGGGAGACAATGAGCTGGAGGATATCTCGGCGCTGGCAGATGCTAGTAAATTGAGTACACTCTATCTTTGGGAGAATGAACTCGATTCGACTGGTTTAGTTGCGATTTTCGGGGGCGTCGATGCCCCAACCGACTTGGTGACGCTGAATCTGGATAACAACTCGGTCGATTCATTGGCGTCGATGTCGGTTCTAAGCTCACTCAGTTCGCTGTCTGTTTACAATAATCGTCTTGAAACACTGGTCGGTTTAGAGTCCCTCAGCGCGTTATCGTACGTGAACGTCGACCGAAATCGTATCTCTGATTTGACGCCTATCGTGAATAACGCAGACTTCGCTTCAAGCGATACCTTGGTGGTGTGGAGTAATGAATTTACCTGTGCGGTGACGGATTCGCAGGTCGCGACGCTTACTGGCCGGGGCGTATCAGTGGAGGGTTACGATTGTGACTAATAGCCTGTCTCGCTGGACATTGCGCCCGCTTATCTATGGCATCTTAGCAGGATTCCTTATGTTTGGTCCGCATCCGGTCTTTGCCAGTCCAAGTACACAAACCCTCCATTTTCCGCGCAACGCTAAGCGAGTTTATCCCAAATTCAAAAAACAGCTCAAAACGATAGCGAAGCACCTCAAGCAAAACCCGGAAGCCATCCTGGTGGTCACAGGTCATACGGATGACACGGGCCCAGAGCGGGTGAACCGAAAGCTCTCGCTCACCCGCGCTCGCTGGATTCGTGAGCAGCTGGTGAAGCTTGGCGTGGGTGAGGACCGCATCACGATTCGAGGTGTCGCACATGACGAGCCAGTAGCCAGCGGGAAAAGCTCGAAGGCGCGCAAGAAGAATCGTCGGGTTGAATTTGAGATCGTGATGGACGAAGTGGCTGATCCAACCGAGGCTCTTGCGTCGCTGGTTCCAGAGGAAGACACGGAGGAACCAGTCACAACCGATGAGGCTTCTGTTGAGAGCACCGAGGAAGAGGTCGTTGAAGAAGAGGCGCTGAGTGGAGGTGAAGAAGCGACCGATGGAGACGGTGTGGACGAAGAAGGTGTCGCGGAAGGCGAGGCCGTGGAAGAAGTCGATTCAGAGGTTGAGACTGCCGAAGACAGTCCTGCAGCGGAAGAAGAAGTGACGGAAGACGAGGCATCAGATGAGGAACCGCAAGAAGAACCTGAACCCTTACCGATTCCCGAAGAGGTCGCACCGCTACCCGCTTTGGAGCCGATGGAAGGGGCTTGGTACACTGAGCCTCTGTGGATCAACACCGCCGTGACAACGACGTTTTTAACGACTTCCATCTCATTGGCGCTGGCTTCGTCGGCCTCAGTATCTTCAGCCGATGGTGAGATTCGTGGAACAGCCGATTGGGAAGATGCGATGTCTTCGGCGGAGAGTCGGGCGACGGCAGCGGCTTGGATGTATGGTTTCACGACTGTTTCCGCTCTGCTCAATGGCTGGCTCGCGTACGAAAAATACGTCTCGGAAGAGCAATACCTCACACCCTATCTGCGATTTGACCCAAGCGGTTGGTTCGGTGGTGTCTCAATTTCGTTAGACTGAGTCGTCGTCTTGAGCTTCTTGTTCGACCGACGAAGGCCCCACGTCAGGCATATCGAGATAGAGATAGATATCCAGGTAGGTCGTGTAGAGCATCAGCAAAAATACTGGTGCAAATATCAAGAGCGGTAGCCCCGCAAAAATCATACTGACCCCGCCAATCCCTAAAACGATTGTGAAATTCCAGCCGAGTGGGATGATATTCTTGATGCAGCCGATAAAGCTAAGACGAAGTGCGTCGGCCAGAGAGACACCCTGCAGAGCGATGAGGGGTGGTGCGAAATACGTCGCCATCGTGATTGGAAGACTTAAGATTGTGTGCAGGGCCATGGCCTTCATCAATGGCATGAGCGTCGTGAAATCTGGTTGACCGTCTTGTTCAAGCTCGGCTGCAGTTTCTAGCGAAACACCGGTTAGGTCCTCAACAACTTCACCCAGCAGCATACTGGCGAGCATACTCAGAGCACCCAGGAGCAAGAGCAAAGGGATCTGCTCTTTAAGGTTCGGATGAACTTTGTCCTCTGCACTCGATTGCTGGTCATGGTAGCGGGAAATAGTCCACATCCACCAGCCCATCACTGGGTAGACGACGATGCCACTCCACTGTCCGACAGTGGGAATCATGGCAATGAGTAAGATAAAGCCGAAGCTTCCCAAAAATTTAAAAAGCCAGGGCAGTGGCTCAATTCGAAAGAGCTGAAACGATGACCGGAGCCATTGCCATCCATGAGAGGCAGGACGTTCTTGAGGGCCGACAAACCTCCACGCAGGCTTTTGGGGCTTCTCCGGCTCGTAGATAGGCTTGGTCAGCTCAGGTAAATCAAGCGACATGGGTCTCTCCAAGATTCATAACGATGGGTTAAGCATGGGTTGGGAACTCGACCCAATGCTCTTGGAAGGTCACATCGTCCCCAATTTGAAGCTCGATGTGGTGATGGCGTTCGGTGTCTGTACTGCGGCGAATACGTGGAACATTGGCAGCATTGAGATAGAGTGTCTCGTTCCGGACCAAATTCCAGGTGCGAGCTCCGCCACCCTTGATGGCCCGGTGCATATGACCTGCGATGACAGCGCGGACCTTCTTACCTTGGGAGCGTGCGTAGCTGATCGCCTCCTCATAATCGGGGTCACCAAAGTCGCCTTCTTCCTTTTTAAAGTCACATCCCCATATATCCGAGCGGGTTGCCCCTAAGCCACTGGGACCATTGTGTCCAAGAAAGATTAGGTTTTCCGCCTCTGATGCGTCGATGAGCGCTCTAAGTCGTGCACTTGAGTCTTCCAGGCTAGCCACATTGTGGTGACGTCGGAGATGAGGGCCAAAGCTTAGACGTGGACCTCCCATGGAGTATGGGCGTACCGCGATAAGCTCGAGCTTTCCTGCTACCAGTGGATGGCGGGAGTAGCCGGTGAATTGCACCGAGCCAATGGTCGATTTGAGGTTTTCCTCATAGCTCTTTTGTCCAATGCTGGTGATGCTGCGAAAGAGGTCACTTTGAAAGAGCTCGGCCACTAACTGAAACACATTTCCACAGTCGTGATTACCGGGAATGATGAAGGAGGGCAGGCTAAGTTGTCGTAATACAGAGGTGACATCCCGGATAGCTGCGCCACGGTAGTTGATCAGATCTCCGACAAAGAGCAGAGCATCGTAATCGGATCCATTAAAGAAGGCGACGTCATGATGGTTAAAATGCAGGTGTACGTCGCCAACAACGGCGAGCTTAAATGGTGTGGTCATACTTAAGGGACTAGCCACTCCGCAGAGAGAATGTAAAGGCTTGACTCTAGCCAAGTGAAGGGTCAGAGCTTACATTGGTTGGACGGAGGAGGTTCAAGTGTCTAAGGACCCAGAGGAAAGCGTCGCAGCGAGAGAAAAGCGCTCAGGCCGTCGTCGCCCTCACCGGGAGCGATCGCGAGGCCCCTTTGCCGACCTTGCAAGAGCTTGGAACAAAGCCAGTGAAGCCGTTTTACGCTCGGGTTGGGAGACAGGGGTAAACCGTGAAGGTTTAAGCCTAGAGTTGAGCCTTGGGCTTGAAGTCTCCCCGGAGGAGCTTGAGCGGAAATTGAAGCGGGCCATGGAGCGGGAGCTCGCTGCACGGCGCCGCATCCCAAAGTCTCGAATCTTCGATTACCAAACCGATTCCTTTGATGGAGATGCGTCCAGTCAGCCCGAGCCGTCGATGGTCTTTAGTGGTTATGGCAGTACTGGCCATCCCCGGTGGGAAGAGTTCTTCCAGTACCTTCTCTCTCGGGGAGACGAGCGGGTTGATGATGTTCTTTCTCA
Source organism: Myxococcota bacterium (assembly GCA_036128675.1). Classification (GTDB taxonomy): domain Bacteria; phylum Myxococcota; class XYA12-FULL-58-9; order XYA12-FULL-58-9; family JABJBS01; genus JAYYQC01. Next base: position 5,067 of record JAYYQC010000336.1, read on the forward strand.
CCGCAAACGGGTCGCGGTTCTGGAAGACCGCCGAGCCATTTTGGGCGATGTCATGGAAGCCTTCGGGCGCAGTCGCCGCGATTATTCGCCTTGGTGGCAAGTCAATGCGGGCTACTTTACGATTAAAGGTCAACGTTTTACGTTGACCTACCAAGTATTGGAGCTACCGGGGCCGCAGCTTCGTTCCCAGTTGATAGCGGATGAACGTCTCTTTGATGGTATGCAGGAGTCCGATGGGCGTAGGGGACAGTTCCAGGGATTGGCCTCGCTCTTAAGACGTACCGACCGAAAAGTGGTTTTATTGTCGGAAGAACTCCAGAAAGACCCGGGTAAGTCGAATCGCAAGAAACTACAGAATGAAGTCCGAAAGTCTTTGATGCATTTAGTTCACGCCATTGAGCGAAAGGACCGACAGTCGTCTCGGCGAACTGAGCATGCACGAGAGCGCCAGTCGCAAAATAGGCCGGTTCATGTATTCGTTGGGGACCTTAAAAAAGCCGCCGCGGAGCATTTTTTTAGGGACGTTCGAAAGAACTCGTTGGTGGTCTTGGGTAAAGAACGTCGGGTGCACGTGTTCTCTATTGAGGGTCGGCATATCACGAGCTTACGGCTCGCTAAAAAGGAAATAGACAACCGTATCCGTCGAGAACGCTATGATTGTGTCAAAAGCTCGGAGGTCGAAGCTCTTCGGCAAAGATGCCTAAAGATGAGTGAAGACGTGAGAGAGTCCTCAACTCGGCGCGAGGAATAAAGTCCCGTTGCCGTCGGTGCTGACCAGTGGGATTGCGCATCCAGTGTCGGGCATATCGGGCGTGAACTCAGGCTTACCCATTTTGAAGGCGTGTCCTTCTTCTTCCAGGTTCTTTACGATGCCTGCGGCGGTAATCGTTAAGAATTCGGCAAGGGCATCCTCGAAGTCGGGAGCATACTCGGATTCAGCCATCTCATCCCCAAAGATCTTACGCAAGATGAGATCGGCGAAGTCCTCGTTTACCGAGAGATAGAGATTCAGTGGTTGGTCACCGATAAGTCCGATCGAAACAGTGCAATCCCAAATCAGCTTACTAGTCATCGCCGACACCCGACCAAATTTTAAATCGAGACCGCCCACCCGTCGCGCACCTTTTTTAAACGAATCAAGAATCGGAGGTCCTACTGGCGAACCATCGAGGTACTGGGCCATCGCTTCGCGCGGGTCTGCAGTGGGTTGTTGAGCTTTAAATGTATGAAGAGCTCGGTTGAGAGAGTCGATGTCGAGAAGCTTCAGGTCGGCGATAGCCTTAGCCAAAGTCAGCTTTGTCTCCTTTTGAACCTTAAGGAGCGTTTGGACCTGTTCTTCAGTCATTAAACCGGCTTCCACCGCCAACATACCGAAGGGTTTATCTACTTCGCGTTGTTTCCGGTTTAGGTCGTTGGCTTGCTGCGATGAAACCATACCGCGCTCGATCGCCAAGTCTCCGAGCTTCTTATTCTTACTTTGGACCAACTCCAATGCCGAGCCGAGCTGCTCCGACTTGAGCTTATTATTCGACGTCAGAAATTCTCCAAAGAAATGCTCTTCATCAGGGTTGAGCTGTACATCCGCAATCTCTTTTGGGGCTTGTGGCGCAACGTCAATCGTAACCTTCTTCGGAGCCACAGGAGGCGTGCTCTCGGTGGTAGCAACGGGTGCGACGGGCTCCGGTGAGATTCCCTCGATGACTGTGTTATCGTCCACGAACTCTGGCAGCGCTTCTTCTTCCACCTCTTCTTCAGGCGGCGAGGGAGCTTCCTCCACCTCAGGTGGACTTTCAGTTTGGGTCTCGGCAGGTGCGAGCGTGTCATCGGTGGGTTCCTCGATAGGCTCTAAGCCAGATGAGGGAGGGGGAGCGGCTTGTTCCTCGTAACTCTGTGCGATGAGGGCTTCGAGCGCAGCACGGATGAGTTCGGTCTGGTTCACGATATTGCTTGCGACGGTTGCTTCTCGAAGTAGGCCGTCGTCGACGTGAATGGTTAACTTCATTGTGCTAAGGCCTTTCGGATACGAGCTTGGAAGGGTCGTCTCAGATTGAAGTCTTCATCGTAGCCCCGTTACTCACGAGGAAATTGATCATTTCGTTATCGGTTACGGCAAGGGCGTTTACGAGCATTGAAAAGCCAAAATCGTCACAGGCATTTACGCGGGCACCCTTTTTAATCAGAAGTCGCACCTGCTCCAGATCTTGTTTATTGATCGCCGCTAAGAGCTGGCTGTCTAAAGTCTGCGCGCCCTCGGCGACTCGGCTCTGGCAGCGCTTCGCATTGTGAAACACTTCACCGCCGTTCTCAATCAAGAGGTCTACAACCGGTAGATGTTGTTCAGCGAGCGCGTTGACAAGCACGCTGAAGCCGAACTCGTCGACGCTGTTAATGTCGGCGCCATTCTCAACGAGTGATTTGACCTCCTGGATATCATTCGACGCAACAGCATTGAGGAGTTCGCGCGCTTCGTTGAGTAGGGCACCAGTTAAGAGAAGAGCCAGCGGAAACACCAGTGCATTGCGGCCTGATTTTAGCAGGCTGCTCTCTCGTCGGGCCGCCCATCGGGCAGACTTGGACGAGATGTCGCTTAATTGATGCGTCATCAACACTCCCATTTCCCACTGTAATGGTACCCAGATGCTCGTGTCGGCTCAAGTTTCAGGTATGCTAAGCTCGAGTCGCTGGATTTGCATGTCGGTTGCTTGTGTGAATAAAGACAGGACTTAAGATAACGAACCAAAGTAATGTATAAGAAGAACGACGGAGAAATGAAACTATGCCACATCGCATTACACTGATACCGGGCGACGGAATTGGCCCTGAAGTTGCGGAAGCCGCGAAAAATGTTTTGGCTGCCACCGGCGTAAGCCTTGTCTGGGACGAGCAGGATGCTGGGCTTGCCGCGATTGAAAAGACGGGCGACGCGCTACCGAAAGAGACCATCGAAAGTTGTTTAGCCAACGGCGTAGCGCTGAAGGGGCCGACCACAACCCCAGTTGGGGGCGGTCACACCAGCGCCAATGTCCGCCTTCGGCGTGAGCTTGATCTCTATGCGTCCGTTCGACCGACGAAGACCATCCCAGGTGTTGATACGCCGTACAAGGATGTCGACCTCGTTGTCTTTCGTGAGAATACTGAGGGCCTTTATTCAGGCTTGGAGAACCGCGTTGCGGATGGCGTTGTCCTTTCGATCAAGGTGGTCACAGCACAGGCGACCGACCGGATTGCCCGCGCGGCATTTGAGTACGCGGTCAAAAATGGCCGTAAATCGGTTACCGCAGTTCACAAAGCCAACATTATGAAGCTCGGCGACGGTCTTTTTCTTGAGCGCGTAAACATGGTTGCGAAAGAGTATCCACAAATCACTTACAACGAAGTGATTATCGATGCGCTCTGTATGCGCTTAGTCCGCGAGCCGCAAAACTTCGATGTTCTTCTCATGGAGAACCTCTACGGCGATATCGTCTCTGACCTCTGCTCTGGGCTGGTTGGCGGTCTCGGTGTGGTTCCAGGCGCGAATATTGGCCAAGAGACGGCGGTATTTGAAGCAGTGCATGGCTCTGCTCCAGACATCGCAGGAAAGGGCGTCGCGAACCCACTCGGACTCATCAAGAGTGCGGTCCTTATGCTAGAGCATATCGGTGAGCTGAGCGCGAGTGAGCGACTGGCAAATGCTATCGATGAAGCGATGACCAGTGGAGAGGCACTGACAGCGGATCTTGGCGGCACTGCCAATACCGCCGACGTCGCCGCGGCTATCATCAAGCGCCTTTAAAAGGAAAAGCCGCGTCCCAGAGGGATGCGGCTCCTTTCCTACCAAGTCTGAACAGACTACGTTGAGCCCTGACCGGGATATGTCACTAGAGTCGAACTAAGCTGAGTGCCCGGTCAAAGTCGATCAGGCTTGCGATCGAGCGGTGCGGCGGAGTGAGGTCGAGCTGGGCGGTGATTCCACCGGGGCCGCCGACCCAAACGGTTGTGATCTTGGAGAGCTGGGCGATACCATCCTCAATGACTTTCTGGTGCTCATCGTCCATGATGCTGTTGATACTCAGTACGATGAGTTCCGCATTGGTGCTCTCCGCCGCGTGGGCGATGTCGTCAAAAGGCACGCTTGGTCCGAGGTAGACGCAGTCAAAGCCGCGTTGAGCCATTAGGATCCCGCCAATCAGCGCACCAAACTCGTGTAAACACCCGTCCGGCGCACACGTGACGACCGGCATACCTCCGGGACGAGAGCCCGTTGTCGTTCGTTGCGAGAAGAGGACCCCTTTGAGGATTTCAGTAGCGAAGTGTTCCTGCCCGATGCGCATGGCCCCGCTGTGCCAGTCCTGCCCGATCTTATTCATCAGTGGTATGACGATTTCGAGTAAGAAGGACCGCGTCTCAAGGTAGAGGGCTGCGCTGCTCAGGACCTTGGTCGCCTCACCGGTATCGTAGCGTGCGACCGCTTCCAGGAAGCGCACAACTGTTCCCTGGAAGATATTATCGAGCTGGTCGTCGCGTACCCGCTCGGTTGTGGCGTGTTGTTGGCTCGATTCGATAATTTTGAGAAGTTCGGTCTCGGATAACTGGGCTATCTCACTGATCGCCTGCCCGGCGGACGTCGCCTTCTTGAGGAGCGACAGTCGACGAATATCTTCCATCGTGAAGCGTCGGGCGTTGCCTTCCGAGCGACGCGGCTTGATGGCACCATATCGGCGTTGCCAGGCGCGAATCGTCTCGGCGTTCAGATCGGTGAGCTGAACGACAACTCGCATTGGATAAAGGCCATCTGGCTCAAGTGTGTCAATCGTCATAGTGTTACCATCTATGGGTACAGGTTAGTTATTGTACAGAAAATACCACAACGAGAGATAAACAGCCATGATCTTTCCAATTATCTTTGCCTCGATCTATGGGAATATTTGCATTGAGTGGGGCGAAGTCCAGTCAGTGGGCCAAATGGACCCGATTATTAATGAAAGTTCTGGCCTGGTGATGTTGGCCGATGGATCTTTACTTACCCACAACGACAGTGGCGACGGCCCTGTCCTGTACAGAATAAGTCAGTCTGGTGTCTTATTGCAGACGATAGAGCTCGACGGCGCGGTCGCGGTTGATTGGGAGTCCCTCACCTCGGGTCCTTGTGGTGAGGAGACCTGTGTTTTTGTCGCTGACGTTGGGGACAACGGTGCAGCACGGCAGTCTGTCACCATCTTTCGATTCCCGGTCCGGGCTTTGATGACAGAAGAGCCCGCGACGGTCATCGTTGATTACACCTCGCTGGAGGTTATTTATCCCGATGGTCCTCGAGACTGCGAAACCATTGCAGTCGATCCAATGAGTGAAGCAATTGTATTTGTTGAGAAAATTCCGAAAGGTGAGGCTCGGTGGTACACGCTTAAACCCGAAGCCTGGCAGGGCCCCGAACCGGCGGAGTTGGCGTATGGAGGACTGATGGATACCGGCGCTGACTCCTTTACCGGGGGGTGGATGACGGGTGGGGACTTTGAGCCCTCTGGTACAATCCTCTGGACTCGGACCTACCCGCAGGGCTTTGGCTGGAGCGTTCGAAGAGGCGTAGATCGAGAAATCGAAGGCTTCGACTACCTCGTCGACTTCGAGATACCGCTCAACGAACAATGCGAGTCGCTCACGGTCTCTCCTGACGGTGAGAAACTTTGGCTGAGCTGCGAGGGGCGCGATGGTGTCTTGGCATCGGCGGGGTGTATATCGTTTGCCGAGAGGCAAGGTTACCCTGAAACGGATGAAGATGATTCGAGTAACCAGGGGTGTGCAACTGGTACGGCGGCAATCTGGTGGCTGCTCTTAGCGTTTAGCTTGGTTCCACGAACCCCGCGTACTCTTTGAGTAGGGGGCCAAACTCAGCGTTACAACCGATTTTGCAGAGATTGCCGTAATGCCCGGCAACCACTCGGTCGATAAATACCATCTCACTGGAGGGCTTGAATGCGGTGAGGTGGGTCGCAAGAAATTCGGGCACATGCTTGAGAACATTCTTGTGGACGCGAGAATTCGCGAAGTCGAATGGGCCCTCGGATAGAAAGGGTGCGCTGAAGATGTCGCGCCACTTTTCATAGAAGTCGTATGGAGGTTGACCACCTTCGAGATTACGAACGCCCAGCCTTCGGAGCGCGTCCTCTACATCGTCCCATTGGTCGGTGAGGGCTGCTTGGATGATGTCACGGTAAGCGACTCCAATGTCGGCGTTGACGCGCTTAACACACCCAAAGTCGTAGATGACGACCTTTCCATCTTTTCGCATCCCGAAGTTTGCGGGGTTGGGATCGGCATGGATCGCTTCGAACTCGAAAAGCTGGCGCGCCATGGCGCGAAATAGCGCATAGCCAAGCCGGTTGCGCTCCACCTGCGTGTAGCCCAACTCATCGAGGTCCATCAGGGAATCGCCAGGTTCATAGGTCAGTGTTAAGACCCGTTGCGAGCTTCGCTCACCGACGACGTCTGGCAATACCACGTTCGGATCATTGCCGTAGAGCTTGCGGAAATAGCGAACGTTTTCCGCTTCGTTGGTATAATCGAGTTCCTCGTGGAGGCGGGCTTTTACTTCTGTGATGACTGCATCAAAGTCTTTCTTCGAAACCTTGATTAGACCACTTGCCAAAATCGTGTACTTGAGGTGGCGCAAGTCGGAATCGACCGCACCATCGACGCCAGGGTATTGAATTTTGACAACAACTTCGCGGCCATCGTCGGTTGTTGCGCGATGAACCTGACCAATGGATGCGCTTGCGAAGGGCTTTTCTTCGAAGCGCGAAAAGAGATGAAATGGGTGAGCGCCTAGCTCGCTCTCGATCTGCTGAGCGATGATGTCGAAGCTCATCGGTGGAGCTTCTTTTTGAAGCGCGGAGAGAGCATCACCAATTTCTTTGGGCAGGACGTCTTTTGTGATCGAGGCCATTTGGCCGACTTTCATCACCGCGCCCTTCAGCTCACCGAGCGTCTCGACGATCTTTGCTCCATTGACTTCGTGTAGCTTTGAGCGCTCGGACTCCGCCTGGTCGCCTTCAAGAAAGGCGCTTTTAAGCTTGGACGTCGCATACCGAGTCGCGACGCTTGCTGTCATGCTGGCGAGCTTAAAAAAGCGCTTACCGCCTGTTGCTGGCTTATCGGCCATCCTCCTTCACCTCTACGAAAGAAGGTAAGCAGTTTGAGCGCCTTGACTCGAAAATAAGTGAAGTTTGAATGTTCGAAACTTCCGGACGGGTCGTAAAGGCGTCGAGAGCGAGATCGCGCAGATGATCGGAATCATGCACTGCGACATGCACGAGGAAATCATGCGCCCCGGCTACATGGTAAGCCGCTGTTACCTCGGGCAAAGCGATCACGTGGTCGCGAAACTCTTCCACTTGCTCTCGGCTGTGGTGCTTGAGTTGGACCGCAATGATCGCTTCAAGACCGATTGCCAGAGCACGTGGATTCACATCTGCGTGGCAGCCCCGGATGACGTCGCCTCGGCGCAGCCGTCTGACGCGTTCCAAACAGCTGGATGGGGAAAGTCCGATTCGCGCAGCCAATTCTTTGTTCGAAAGCTGAGCGTCTTCTTGAAGTTCTCGGAGAATCTGTAGGTCAGTCGCATCTAATTTCATACGGGCGACCTACAACATTTCATACAGCTTCGTCAGCTCAAAATACCGAATTTTATGGACTAAATGGTCTTTCTATGTGCAAAGCGCCGAATTGAAAGGCGAATTATTGATGATGAGCACGTGGATCTTTGTCTTCATCGCGGCAACGAGCTGGGCGATTATTGACGGATTACGAAAACGGATAAGCTTGGCGTGGCATCCCTGGCAATTGCTTGCAGCCCTGCATTTTTTCCAACTCCCGATTTTATTGGGTTTTTGGCAGCTCTCTCCAGGTGACGGATCGACCGTGGCCTGGTCGTCCTATTTAGTTCCCGGTTTGAGCTCGTTGGCTCTGAACATCGCGGCGAATATCATGTTTCTGGAGGCGGTGAAGCGATCTCCTCTCGGTCTGACCGTGCCCTACCTGGCTCTCACACCATTGGTTGCAGCGATTGCTGCGCTCTTTTTTGGGTATGGTTTAAGCCTCTGGGGCTGGTCGGGGATCCTCATCCTCACGCTAGGCACGATTTGGCTACACCCTCATGATCCTCGTCACGGGCTGATGACCCCGATCTTAAGGCTTAAAGAAGAACCGGGAAGCGGATTGATGGTCATTGTGGCTCTGGCGTGGGGTTTTACCGCGATTCTTGATCAAAGCGCGGTACAGCATATCCCGCCCGCGCTTCATGCTTTGATTCTGGCGGTGGGGATGTTCATTGCTGGGGTGCTCGGCTTCTATCAAGCCAATCGAAAAGAAAAGGACACCTACCCTTCGGTCCTCTCACCGTGGGTGCTTGGAACCGGGGCGATGATGGCCATCGCAATGGTCGCTCAATTCGAAGCATTTATGCGGATTGATGTTGCGGTAGTCGAGGCTGTGAAGCGCATCATTGGGACGACTTCGGCGGTGATCTTAGGGGTGATTTTCTATGGCGAGAAGGAATTTACCCGTCGTCTGATTGCGAGTGCTCTCATGGGAGTCGGTGCCGCGATCTTGGTCCTATCCTTGTAGTGTCTTCATTGCCGAAGCGATCTTTTTAAATGCTTCGGCATCTCCTCCGCGATCCGGGTGATGTTTAAAAGCCAACTCTCGGTAGCGTCGTTTGATGTCCGTGCTACTGGCTGATTCATCCAGGCCGAGTACTTCGAGTGCTTCACTACGGCTGTCGAGCCCCGCAAACTTTTCCCAGAATGAATCAAGCATAGCTTCGACATCTTCTCGCGTCGTATCGTGTAGGTTTTTCCAGTCCAAGTAGTAGCCGGCGAGGGTATCTGATTCGAGACTCAATGCTGACGATACATCGCCCTCGGCTCCGGTAAAGCCAATCCGAAGCGCGCTGATCTCTAGATATGGACCTCCCTCATCCATCAAATGTCCACGCAAAGAATAGAGCGCATTAAAGAGTACAAAATGAGCGCGAAAAAGCTCAAAGGAGTCAGAGCCGAAGTCGGCGAATCCTCCAAAGCCTCGGTCGGTTAACTCAAGCATGAGGTCGTATTCTTTTATCGGAGAATCGAGGCCAGTCAGAATTGCGATTAACTCGGTTTGTATACCAAGGGTATCGAAGGTCGCTAAATTAGTCATTGATAGCTTTGTTCTCAATCAGATGTATCTTAGGGGAAAAGCCGGGAGAGTTCCCATTCTGCCTCGGGCGCGCTGCGCTCGTAGATCAAGCGGTCGTGCAAACGAGAAGGCTGTTGTTGCCAAAACTCAAAGCGTTTTGGGACAATCCGAAGACCGCTCCAGTGTGGTGGTCGAGGCACCGCCCACCCGTCGAAGAGTTGTTGGAAGCGCTCTACTCGCTCAAGGAGTGTCGAACGATCATCGAGAGGGCGCGATTGTTTTGATGCCCATGCACCAATCTGACTTTCTCGCGATCGACTACCGTAATAACCATCCGCGACCGAGTCCTCGACTGGTTCGACATGACCTTCGATTCGGATCTGTCTCAACATACATTTCCAGTGGAAAAGCGCGGCAACGTTGGGATTGGCCAGTAGAGCTTGACCCTTTCGACTTTCATAGTTCGTGTAAAAGATAAATCCATGATCTCCATGGTCTTTGAGGAGAACCATGCGAAGGGCCGGTGATCCGTCGGGATCGACAGATGCAATAGCCATCGCATTGGGATCGTTGGGTTCATGTTCCTTGGCCTGGGAAAACCAGTCGTCGAAGAGTGCAAAGGGCGACGGTGCGCTATCTAACTCAATGGATGTTAATCGTGCACGTTCCAACATGGTGACTCTCCTGACCACAGTATCTCTTACCTACTTGAATGTGTGCAAACTGGAGGCAGGGTCAAGCAACTTCTGCAAGAGGTGGTCGAAGCCAGCCGCCGGTTGCTCGCTCGATGATTTCGGCGGAGGCCAACGCGAGGCTATCGCGACCATGCGGTGCGACAATTTGAACCCCGATGGGCAACCCACGACTGATCCCGACCGGAACTTGGCTGACTGGATGTTCGGTGACGTTAAAGACCGCGGTGAACCCAAAGTGAAACGGGGTAAGCCAGGGGGAGTGACGAATAGGGGCTGGGCGTGAGTAGGGCGGATGAAGCAATACCGTGTCGTCCCCGAGTAGCTCATCCAGTCGGTCCTTGAGCTCTTCTCCCTTTCGCTTAAAGCTTTCCAATCGGGTGCCGGCGAGCTCACTGAGGCCCTCAGCGAACGCGACAAGAAGTGCAGGCAAAGAGTGTGAGGAACGCCCGAGTGGGAACTTGAGGAGCTCTCGTAGTGGAGAGATCGGTCGTTGACCCAAGAGCCTCGCATATTCGGGGCTGCCTGAGAGAGACATCATGGCGAACCAGATCTCGACCGCGTCGTCGAGGAGTCCCTCCGGAAATTCACGGCGGGTGATGCCCGCTTTTTCTAATGCATGTCCAGCGTCATCGAGTCCCGCGAGAAGGCTGGCATCTGCCTGAACTTTTGAATTCGAGCGAACGACATAAAACGCCCGCGGAAGTCTTGTCCCTATATTGTCGTCGAGCCCTAGTACCAGGGTACGCATCAGCAAAGTGAGGTCCTCTGCACTACGCGTCATCGGCCCAACGCAGAGGTACTTGGAGAGGTCCCCAACCGGCGCAGGAAAATGACCATCGGTCGAGAGGATGCCGGA
>JAYYQC010000337.1:0-16838 GCA_036128675.1 Myxococcota bacterium
GTCCAAAGGGACCATTTTGATTTGAAAAGGGGTCATATGAACTCATCGTATCCTCCTCGACCATCTAAAGGTCGGCACGGCCCATAGTAAAGGCAAGACTTGATGACAACAGCAGGCTTTGGGAAGCTTGAATGAAGCGGCGTAGAGTGCGAGAGGAAACGTATGACAACAGACATTACATACGAAAACTATCAGTTCAGGATCCCTGAGCTTTCGCACCACTACGGCGACAAGGTTCACTTGTCGGCAGATCCCCTGTTAATTAGTCAATTGGCCGAGCTCTGTCAGCCGTCAACCCGCCAACCTCGCTTTACACATCTTGTCCGAGAACTCTACCAAGGGCTTCTGCGCGAGGTGATCGCGCGCGAAGTACCTCGCGTAACCAAGACCGTGGAAACTCGGATGGCGGAATCATGCCCTCAAGGAGTTTGGCGCGGACAAATTCTAGACCCAGATACCCGATTTGTCTGCGTTGATATTGCGCGAGCGGGGACCTTGCCGTCACAAATCGCGTTCGAACTTCTTACCGATATCTGCGAACCGGACAATATCCGGCAAGACCACCTCTACATGAATCGTGTAACGAACGAGCGCGGTGAAGTAACCGGTGTCAATGTCAGCGGTAGTAAGCTCGGCGGCGAAGTCGACAACGCGCTTGTCTTATTACCTGACCCAATGGGGGCGACCGGTGGAAGCCTCTCTCACGCGGTAAGTATCTATAAGGGGCTCGCTGAAGGCTCGCCCAAGAAGCTCATCGCCATGCACCTGATCGTCACCCCAGAATATCTCAAGCGACTCCAGACCGATCATCCAGATGTCGAGATTTATGCGGTGAGGCTCGATCGTGGGCTGAGTTCCCCAGAGGTCCTACGTAGTGAGCTTGGAAAGCACTGGGACGAAGAAAAAGGGCTCAACGAAGTCCAATACATCGTTCCAGGTGCCGGCGGTGTCGGAGAACTTCTCAATAATTGCTTTGTTTAACCCCACGAGGACCAACAAAATGATCAACCCAAATACCCCGAACGACTGGCGAAAAGACGTCAAGGTCATGTTCAATTCGGACGAGCTACACGCACGCATTTCCGCCCTCGCATCCGCGATCACAGCTGAGTACCCCCCCTTCACCGAGCTTTGTGTGATCGGTATTCTCAAAGGCTCAGTCCCTTTCCTCGCGGACTTGATTCGCTACCTCGAGCTTCCACTACATGTCGAATTCATGGGCATATCCAGCTACGGCGATGACACGAAGTCCAGCGGCGTCGTCCAGATTACCTCGGACTTGACCAAGAGTATCGAAGGCAAAGATGTCCTAGTTGTCGAGGATATCGTTGATACCGGACTGACCATCCAGTACCTCAAAGATAATCTAGTTTCGCGACGCCCAAAGTCACTGAAGGTTTGCACCCTCCTCGACAAACCGAGCGGTCGCAAATGTGAGGTAGACGTAGATTTCGTAGGTTTCGAAATCCCCGATGCGTTCGTGATCGGATATGGCTTGGATTTCGCCGGCAAGTTCCGGAATCTTCCATTTATCGGCACTTATCATGGACCCGTCTAAGAGCCTTCCAGCCGGCGATAATAGGGCCAAACCCCGTATGCGTTGGTTTCGACTAATGTTGAATCTCATGGTGCTCACCGTGGTCCTCGCGGCCGTCGGCGTCGCCGCCAGTCTGCACAATCAAAAGAAGCTGCGATTGGTCATCGAGAACAATCAACTCATCGTCGAACAAGGTAGGTTGTTCCCTATAGGTTATGAGCAAATCAAACCCGACACCGAGTCTAAAGAGAAAGCATACGCGCCAATTTCACTTCGCGACACGATGAAAGTCGATGTTCCGATAGAATTTTCTGACCGAACTGAGCTCGATCAATACCTTTTCTCGTTGCTCGCCGCTTGGTCGAAAGAACTCATCAACAGTGGCTCCAGCGGTGACGTTTCTCTCGCGGAAACATTGATTGAGCGCTCGGAACTTATCCCTGGTGTATCGGTGCAGCAGCGGCGAGAAATCCGAGCGATGAAAGCCGATTTGTCTTTCTCCGCAGCGAAGAGACTTATCCTTGAATCCAAAGAAATCCTCCGACGCGCGGAACAAGAGTTACTCGACGCCGGCTCGGTTGAGAGCCGGTTTGAAGAAGAAGCCCGTCAGTGGCAGCAGTGGTTGACCCATGTCTTAGATATTTTTGAGGGCGGTCCTTCGCTGCCCGTGTCCAGTGCGAAGCCACCGACACCAACACCGCCGCCTGTCCAGGATTTATCTGAAAATGACTCCTCTGGTCTCAAAGTGAAACAGAAGGATAGTTCTGAGAATTCTGAGAAATCGCTTCCAAAACAAGAGAATACAGTACAATCCGACCCGCAATCGTTCGATCTTTAATGGAAAAAGCGTACTTTCTCAGCCGATAAAGAGCACTTCTGCTCGCAGAAAACTTGTCATCAACTATAACGATTCACACTATACCGAATGATGAGTAGCTTACAGCATAGAGAACATCGCATGATAGAAATAGCCATCGACTGGAAGGGGCTCTACCAGGCCTTTCAATCCAGCGCCTCAGAATACCGTTGTTTCCTTTCCCTCGACTCCGGAGAAGTACTGCGATTACGCAATGGCGATGCCGGCATGGAGGCGATCGACCGTGCGCCATCGCGCTTCGTTGCGATCGAGATCGTACCATCACGGATCCAGTACCAATGGGTCAGTGAGTTCGTTGATACGGTTGAATACGAGCCCATCAAGGTTCGCCTAGAGGCCGCCATCAACGGCAAGGGCGCTTTTCGTCGCTTCAAAGATATCCTTCTTACCCTTCCCGACGAGCGGCGACGCTGGTTCGAGTTTCGGGACCGTCGCATGCGTGCTCGGGTCCGCGAATGGATCGAAGAGAATGGTATTGAGCCAACCAATGAGCCCGACTGGGGTGAAGATCCGGTCGACGAAGCAAACACCGACGGGGCCGTCAACACGGTGCAAGCCGAGGAACTTGAAGCTCAGATCAAAGAATGGGCCATCCAGATGCAGGCTTTGGCACCGCTGACCACCGACTGCGTACGGACCCTCTGTACCGAACTCACGAAGTCCTTCACAATCAGCCGACGTTCCTAGCTCCCTCTTGAATGGTCCGGTCGTGACCGGTAAAGACCACATCGAACCTTTGGCAAGGAGGAGCCGTGGTCGCCCTAATCCGTTTCATCTCAATCAGCATCGCTTTCTCTACCGTCATCGCCTGCGCGACCAGCGGTGCTCAGTGGGACCGCAAAACACCGGAAGGTCTCTACGGTGCCGCGAACGAGGAATTCGAAGACGGCTACTACCCAGAGGCGATCGCACTCTTTGAGCGGCTCCTGGCGCAGCACCCCTACTCAGCTGAAGCTCGCTTGGGCCGGCTTCGACTGGCGGATGTAAGCTTTGAAAAGCGTATGCATGACGACGCGATAAACCGTTACTCCAACTTCATTGGTTACCACCCAAACCATCCGAAAGTGCCGTATGCGCGGCTGATGATCGCTGAATCCCATGCGGAGCGCATTCCGAGCGAGAGCATTTTTCTTCCTCCACCAGAGGAAAAAGATCTTCAACGTGCCCGCTATGCACTTCAATTCTACCGCGAAGTGGTATCCCTTCACCCAGAAAGCGATGAAGCCCAAAAGGCACGTGATGGCATTCAGAGGGTCCGGAAACTCCTGGGCAAACACGAGCTTTATGTAGCAGAGTTCTATTTCAAACGTGACAAGTTCAAAGCTTCACTCAATCGAGCAGAGGGACTCCGCGAGACCTACGCAGGACTCGGCTTCGACGAGCAAGCCCTCAGAATTGCGGCGAAAAGTAACGATGCTTTGGGAAACCACGATAAAGCGAAGGTCCTCTACGAGGAGTTTCTAAGTCGATTTCCATCGAGCAATGATGCAGATGAAATGAGTGAGAATCTTGCCAAGCTCTCCAACTCATCGCACGATTAGGGTATGCACGCGCTCGGCCTAAAATTCATCTCCGGAAAATACAAAGGAGCCGCCTTTGCTGTTCCTGATGGTGGTGAATTGATCATCGGTCGGTCGGGAGAACGGGATATCGTCCTCGAAGAAGAAATGGTCTCCCGCCAGCATGCCAAGGTTCGCGCCGAAGGGGAGGAACTCATCCTGGTTGATTTGGGCTCGACCAATGGCACCTTCGTCAACGGAGAAAAGGTTCGTCGCATCGCCCTCAACAGCGGTGATCGGCTACTCATTGGTACGTCAATCGCTCGCATCGTCCCTTCCAACGAACTCGGCGGCGACCACTTCGCAGACAATACCGACACCCTGCGAAACCTGATGCAGGATATCAGCCAAAAGAATCTGACCAATACTGCAATGAAGGGTAGCCTCGACGACCTCCCCTTGCCCGACCTCGTCCAGCTATTCATGAACAATATGAGAAGTGGCGACCTGCGGATTTATTCCGATGGAAAAGAGGGCCACGTATTCTTCCATGATGGGCGCGTCGAATTCGCGTCGATCGAGGGAATCGTTCACCTCCCCCCTCGCAAAGCCTTCTGTCGAATTGTGGGATGGACGATCGGCAATTTCGAGATGTTTCCACTGCCGGAGAACCCGGAATTTACGGAGTTGATCGTCGAGTCTACGGAGTCATTGCTTGCAGATGCGGTACGACACGGAGACGAGGTTCAAAGACTGCAGCGAAGCCTGCCGAACTTTCAAGAAACTTTGATCATCCCTCGGCCCCTGCGAGCCAGACTCTCACGACTTGAACCGGAGGAACTCGACACCCTCCAGCTTCTTATAAACCATGGAACGATTCAGGATACCCTCGACCATAGCCACGTCGCTGATCATACTCTGCTCAACGATATCGCACGGCTCTTGAGTGAGGGTTATATGGCGGCGAGCACTGCGACCGGCAGTGGATTCAGTCCAGTTCGGTGAGCGCATCAGAAACGTTTTCTGCGCCCATGAATCGAAGATAAATCTGAATATCGTCTGTTGATGCAGTTTCAGAGAGTGCTTTGACCAAAGGTTTGAGCTCAGCGACGGACAAAGATGAGAGCTTGTCTACGTCATCGGATTCCGTGAGACCGTTGTCATGAGGGATCTCAAGGTAATCTAGCGCTGCGCCCAAGATATCTCGGCGTGAGAGTAGCCACGTTCGAAGAATCTCCTCGACCATTTGGTCGTCGTCCACTGTTTTGAGGTGTGCAAAAAGAGCGACGACACGTGCCTCATTCTTTGCCCCAGCACGAAGCGACTTCTTCACGCTCTTTGGAGCTTTAATATTATGGCGTGCAAGGTAAGTCTCGCGAGCTTTACGGATGGAAACCCCAAAGACTTCCTGAAATTTCGCTTCGCTCATTTCTCGAATGATTTGTGTATACGCTGGCATGACGGCTGCTCCTTCTTAAGAACGTAAACATCCTCTAGAGCGCGGTGTTTATGCCTCCCGCGTTACTATTTCAAGCTTCTCACTCGTCCTTGTAAAGCGACTTCAGTACCAGAGCGACGGCGTCCCGGGCAGACTCTAGCGTATAACCGTAGCGTTCCTTCAGTTTTTCCAACATACCCTCGACCTGAGTAACCTCAGCCGACTCCAATGTCTGACGGTCGTCTTCGTCCGCATACTTGAGAAAGGCCTCGTTTATTTTTCGAAGCTCATGCCTACGGTCATCGTAAAATGCGGTTCTTAGCTTCCGAACGTAGTGCCGAAATAGCTCGGCATAATCCGGAGTCTCCTCCGGATACTCGAGGGCTCGCGCGCCAATCGATGCGATAATTGCTCGCCTAAAGTCCTCGGCCTTCTCTCCTTCTGGCACCAAAGTGGACTCAATCTCATGCATCAAGCCCTTGTCAGGGTCGCGTAAGTTACCAGTCTTCGAGTCCATAATGCGCGAGTTCTTCACCCAGTGAGAGATATGGGTAACATAGCGAGAGAATAGCTCGCCGTAGCTCTCATCCGGTGCAAGCCCCATCGCATCGCACAACTCGTCGTTTACGGTCCTTAAATAGTAATCTCGGACCTCTTCAAGAAAAGCTTTATGGTCAAAGAAACCGTTATCGACCTCTGCATTCAAGAAAGCGTAGAAAGCCTTGTTCTCCAATAGATTCTCAATTTCTTCGAAGACCGCTTGTGGACTGAGGCAACTAAAGCTCGAGTGATTCGCCGCGTTTAAAAGCAAGGTCCGAACTTCCCGAGCACTCGCTCCGACGATGCCCTCGTAAGCGCGGTCATGCATCGCGTCGTCATAAAATTGAGGGATTAAATGACGAAGTTCCTTCGCTTCACGGGTAGAAAAGCGCTCAGGGATTAATCCGCAATCGTAGAGCATCAATTTTTCATACGGCGTCAACGATGTGATCACCTCTTTTAAGGAAGACTCCACACTATCTGGATCGAATGCTTTAAGCCGAGTCATCACTGCCCATAATGCGGCAACCTCGATAGAGTGAGGCGCAATGTGCTTACCTACGACCCGTTCGGTAATCGTCGAGGTATAAATCTCTTTTTCAAGATTGAGATGCCGAAGATAGGGGACACGAATGAGTTCAAGCCGCCCTTTGAACGAGGCAAAGTCAGGATGCTGCTTGAACGCCTCAAGATACGTTTCATTGGTCGAACCGATGTAGAGCAAATCGATATGAAGAACGAACGAGTCCATGGTCACTGTGGATGTCTCTACGGTCGACAAAAGATACTTAAACGCTTCGACCGGACGCTTTAAAAAGTCGGCGAACTCAAGAACGCCTCGATTCGCGTCAACCAAGGGTCCTGTGGGTTGGTAGAGTGCGGAGTGTTGAATTGTTGCAGGAAGAGAGGTTGTTGAGCGATCCGCAGTTAGTTGTTGAATTTTAGCATCCACCGCCATTTGCGGTTCAACGGTCGCAAGACCTCGTCGGTAGCGTCTCGATAGAAAGTAACGCTCAACCTGAACATGTTGCATCACACGTCCCAAATCACCGTCGCAGCTTGCGATGAGAGCATCGAAGATTGACCGCGATTTGTAACTCAAGTCCCCATCACTGATGTATGAGCTTAACACCCGACCTTCATCTTCACCCCAAAGGTCTCGCTCGCTTAAATTCTCGAGAAACTTTTGCCGTTGCTCACGTGGGATAAGAAAGATTGGGTGGTCAAAGAGGTCACAAGGAATACGAGCGTCGATGACTTCGGGGTCTAAATACGCAAATGATTCGCCGTATTCAGAACTATGAGAGTCACCACCGAAACCGATCCGATCACGTCCAATTTTTCCACGAGGAAAAATCCAGTTAAAGCTGTAGAGAGCTCCTTCGGGCTGGCGTGAATAGTACTCCAAAGCATGCATGAGACATCGAACCAATGAGCTCTTAGCACTGCCATTGGGGCCATGGAGTAAGATCATTTTATTTACGAGACCTTCACGGGCGAAATTCGAGACGACTCGATAAATCTCATTTTGGACTTCTTCTTGCCCAGCTACGCGGCCCTGCCCTTCATCAAATTCGGCGTCGAAGAGACGGAATCGTCGAACTGTACCAGTGGGCCTTACAACATCGTAATGACCAAAATAATCGAACATGTCTTTGATGTACTGCGCTGAACTTCGAAGCTGCGCTTTGGGTTCTTTCAGCACAACCTCGTAATATTCTTGGAATGAAAGAATGCTACGGTCGGACTGGAAGTGGTCCCGAACAGCACCAGTAATATCGTCTAACTTCGGTAATTGAGTCGTCTCGGTCATACCCTAAGGATAACCGCGACCAGGGGAGCATAAAAGCCCCGCTTTTCGATTTGGAGCTTTATTCAGCCAACTCGACGTCTCGCTGCAACGCGCCAGAAAATACATCGAGCGCACTGGCATCGAGAGAACCGCCTCGAGGTAATGAAAGTTTAATGGCGTGAGATGTGAGGTCGAAACGCGGAACACTCTTGATACCGCGCTCGGTTAACTGAACCGCAAGCGCACTGATGGCGCTCAGGAGAAGCGCCTCGTCGGCATGGCCCTTCCCACTCCGCGCGCCATTTGATGGTGACGCATCAACTTCCGCTCTCAGCATTGTACCTGCAACTTCACGAATGCCTTTGGCTAAAGCTCGGCTCTTCGAATTCTCGAGTAAATAAAGTGCATGTGCAGCCGGGTCGTCCTGGTCGAGTTGGGCCCCAAGAGAAGCGAAATGAGCAGCAGCGCGGATCGGATTAATGGCGGCAGGCCAAAGTCCATGCACTGGGCGCGTTGCATCAATAATCCCTCGTGCGAGCTTTAAGCATGAGCGCATCGCGGGTGTCTGTTGGTTGCTCTCACTCATAGGAAGATCCAATTTGGGCACATCGTTGAGCAAGCTCGCGATCAGACCTTCGCGCAACCCAACGCCAGGCACCAAGACACGCTTGATTGAGAACTTTTCTGCAAACACGCCGATGATGAGCCCAGCCGACAAAATGGTATCGGCACGGTCCTTCCGAATTCCAAGACGGGCGACGCGCTCTTCGAGGGTCATCGCTGCGATACCTCCCAAGCCTCGTGACATCGCTTCAAGATCGATGGCCGGTAAGACCGCCGATTCACTCGGAAAGAGATTCGCTAAGACCGCGAGATTTCCCCCCGTCGAAGCCGAAATCGACGCGCGAAAACCTGAGAGCTGAGAGACAGCTTCGCCGATATGAATACGTGCCTCGTCTAAAACCCGTTCGCCGCACGGCTTCTTGAGCTCTGGACACGCTTCAAGGAGCCTCAAGGTCCCAATCGGAGCAGAGACACTGTGGCGTCGATCGGCTCGAGCCACCTCCAAACTACCACCGCCGAGATCCGTCAGCACTAGCCCCGAGCTGCTCCCACCTACGGCGTTCAGGAGCGCCATCCGCGACAGCTCAGCTTCTTCAACTCCAGTAATAATCTCAAGCTCAATACCGGTGCGTTCAGCAATCAGCTCGGCGACTTCTTTTCCGTTGTTGGCTTCCCGAAAGGACGCGGTCGCCACAGCACGCTGCTTTGTCGCACCAGTTTCTTCGATCAACGTTCGGATTTCCCCGAAAGCACCTACCAGTTCCTCGACGGTGTTTTGAGCGATTCGCCCTGAGGCAAAAACATCGGGACCAAGTCGGATCGGCCACCGCTTATAAACTCGGGTGATCTCACGGCCGATCGCATCAATTCCAACGACCAATAAACGGGTCGCGTTCGAACCAACATCAATGACTGCTGCTGTTGTCATCGTTCTTAAACCTCTCGTCTCTGTTGGGCGGAATGTTCAATGCCCACCTTTAGCGTCTACCCCTACGACGGCTTATACTCAATCCCCGAGACCGGGATCATACGAGGATAGAGCCAAAGTTCCAATGAGCATGTCGTCACAAAGAGAACTCTTTCACCACCGCTGCCAGGAAATTACCCGCCGTGGGGAGCGTCAAGTTGTTAGCTTGAGTAACGTAACGTGGAAAGAAGAGTCCACGAAACTCCCCGATGATCGAGGCGAGAGAATCGAATTTAAGTTTTTGGAGGGCTCGCTTGCCTTTAAGCGAGGCGGTGAGAGCCTCGGCTCCATTCTGAAACCATGGCAGAGCCAAGTGCTTCAGCTCTCTGTTAGCCCAGGAAAACGCCCCCACACACAATGGCTCCCATCTGGCCCGCCAACCCATCAACGGGCACTTGCTGTATCGCTTGCGGCGGATCTAAGCGTCGCCTGGCTATGCCCCGCCGAGCCTTCGATAGAAGGCCACTGGACCCCACCGCCACCCCGCGACAAGACAGCGCACTTTGTTCAATTTAAGGAAACAATTGAAGCAGCGCTTCAAGACGGAGATTACTGCGTCAAAACGCACTTTGCTTTTACCCAACGTGAACCACCCGGTACTGAAAGAGGTGATGCACTCTCCGCAAAGGGTGTCACAAAAATTCGCTACGCACCGGGGGGGATTGACCTGGTCGAGGCTCTTTCGAAGACGGTTTACTTTCGGTTTGGGAGAGAAGTCGGAATCGACTCTTTCAGACTAACACGCAGGTCTACGCCGTTTTCTTGGTCTTGAACTTCAAGACAGGTGGCCCATCGCCCCGAATAACATCGACGGTGATGCGGCATGACTCGACGCCTTCAAGAAAGGGCACCTCGTACATAATGTCGAGCATCGCTTTCTCCATGATGGCGCGTAATCCACGGGCACCGCTCTTATTGGCAATCGAGCGCCTAGCGACCTCGATAATTGCCTCGTCGTCAAATTCGAGTCGGACATGTTCCAGTTCAAAGAGCCGCTGATATTGTCGAACCAGGGCGTTTTTCGGCTTGGTCAGAATTTCTTGTAAACTGGAGACATCGAGCTCGTCCAGGGTCACCAGCACAGGTAGTCGGCCCACAAATTCCGGAATGAGTCCAAACTTGTTGAGATCTTCGGGGCGGAGTTCTCGCAGCAGTTCTCCGACCGAACGCCTATCCTTGGTGGACTCGGTCCCAAAGCCCATACCTTTGGTTCCCTTTCGGCTCCGCACGACTTCCTCAAGTCCAACAAAGCTGCCACCGCAGATAACCAAGATATTGCCCGTATTGATCTGCGTTGTTTCCGACTGACCAAACTTCTTCGCGCCTCTCGGAATCACATTCGCGACAGTGCCTTCGATAATTTTGAGCAAGGCTTGCTGAACACCTTCCCCAGAAACATCACGGGTCGATGATACGCCTTCGGCCTTGCGCGCGAGTTTGTCGATTTCATCGATATAGATGATGCCGCGCTCTGCCTTCTGTACGTCGTTGTCCGCCGCAATAAGGAGGTTGGAGATCATATTCTCCACGTCTTCGCCGACATAACCGGCCTCGGTTAAGGTCGTCGCATCAGCGATAGTAAGTGGAACATCCAGCCGTTTTGCGAGTGTCTTGGCCAAAAGGGTCTTTCCAGTACCGGTTGGCCCAACCATGAGGACATTCGACTTGGTGATCTCGATACCATCGTCGTCCTCTTGCAGTTGCTCTTCTTCAGGCTGAAAGTGTTTTACGCGTTTGTAGTGATTGTAGACGGCCACAGCGAGCGCTTTCTTTGCTCGGCTCTGGCCGATGACGTACTCATCGAGAAAAGCGCTCAGCTCGCGCGGCGTCGGCAGGGTTCCAACTTTCGGCGCATCTGCGACCCGGTCGACTTCTTCCTCGATGATATCCGTACAGAGACGGATGCATTCGTCGCAGATATAAACCGTCGGCCCAGCAATGAGCTTTCGCACCTCTCGTTGGCTCTTGCCACAGAACGAACAGGTCAGCTGACCACTTTGGAAGTCTTTACGTGACACGGGTTTTCTCCTCTGCCCTACTATAATACGTTAACAAAGGGCGTGCCTTGGAGCCACCACTTTTCTTGGGCGAACACAACTTGACAGAGCTTGAGGCTCATCCATAGGAATACCGTATGAGTTCGTCAGAGCTATCCCAGCGCGCAGCGCAGGTCCTACAACACGCGATCGAGGCCTACCTCACCCACGGAGCGGCTGTGAGTTCTTCGCAGCTCGCGCAGAAGATCAGCGGACGGGGCTTATCGCCGGCAAGTATCCGAGCGAGGCTAAGTGAACTCGAGGAACTCGGTTATCTCACGCAACCACACTGCAGTTCCGGGAGAATCCCCACCGAGCAGGGTCTTCGCCTCTACATCGACCGTTTTACTCAGCCACGCCTCCATCCTGGCGATCGGCGCTCAATCAATGAGGTTGAAACTGCTTTAAACCCCGAGGACTTCACCCAGCAACTTGCCCGAACACTGGCAAATCAAGCTGGAGGTGTTGTCTGTGCTTTAGTCCCTCGGATTCTGGGGCAGAGGTTCAAAGAGATCGGTATTGTTCGGTGCGCAGAACGCCATTTCGCCTGTTATTTCGTCTCCGCACACAACCACGTACAACAAAAGCTGGTGGTACTGAATCAAGACCTAAGCGCTGAGACTGTCCAACGTCTTCAGAACTACATCAACGAACTCATTCAATCACGCACGCTCGACGAAGTCCGTGTCTTCCTCGACCGCGCTGTTCACGACGCCCGCGCGCAACGCGATCTCCTTCTGACGACCGCATGGGCTTTTTGGCGCGCAGCGCTTCCCATTGAACGCGCTTTCTTAGCCGAGGGCCACCGACAACTCCTGGGACACGCCGACCTAAGGGCGCATACCGAATCCATCGAATGCCTTTTGCAGGCGATCGAGGATAAGCAAGCACTGATTGAGCTTCTCGAAGCTGCAACCGAAGACCCGACTGCCAGCAAGGTCGTACTCAGTTCTGAGCAAGCATCACTTAAAGTAAATGAAATCGCTTGGGTTTTATCACCATCGAGTCTTGCCAAAGCACCAAAGGCGACCATTATCAGCGTCGTTGGACCGCGCCGCATGAACTATAATCGCGTCATACCGATGGTAGGTTATGCAGCTGAGGTCTTGCGAAACTACTACTCCGAGAAGTAGACCACCCGTCTACGGAGGACTTTACGAACATGAGCGAAACACCCTCAAACGACGAACTAAAAGACGAGATCAATGCTGTCATCGCAGAAGCTGCTGCCCAGCAAGAACCTAGCAGCGAAGAGACCGCGGCCGAAGTGATCGAACTCGACCTCGATGAAGCCGAAACCATCTCTCCTGCGGGAGAGCTCGAAGAAATGATCGCAACCAAAGAGCAAGAAAAGGCTGAGCTAACTGCGCAGCTCCAGCGTCTCGCCGCGGACTTCGAAAATTACAAAAAGCGCGCTCGCAGAGAATCTGAAGACGCACGACAATTTGCCAACGAGAAATTGTTGCGCGACCTTTTACCGCTGGTCGACAACCTTGCTCGCGCCCTTGAGCATGCTGACGCGCAAGACCCAATTGTGCAAGGAATTCAAATGGTTTCAAATCAGTTTAGCGATATTCTTGGGCAGTATGGCGTCGAAAGAGTGCCTGGCGTCGGTGCCGCGTTTAACCCCGCCCACCACGAAGCGATGGGTCGCGTCCCTACCCCTGATGCAGCACCAGACAGCATCGTCCAGGAGTACGAAGCCGGCTATACACTTCATGGACGTCTTCTTCGTCCGTCGAAAGTAGTCATCGCAATGGAGGCGCCGGCAGCGGAATCTGAGCCTGAAACCGCGAGTGAGACCTCAAACTAGGCCGCTTTCTTGAGTCTCTCCCTCGATCCGGTTTACAACTAAGGGTTCGGAATTTACGGGAGTGACTCCACCAATGGGCAAGACGATTGGTATCGACCTAGGGACAACCAACTCGTGTGTTGCAGTTGTTGAAGGTGGACAGCCTCAAGTAATCACTAATCGCGAAGGCAGTCGTACCACGCCTTCCGTGGTTGGCTTTGCAACCGATGGCGGCCGTCTGGTCGGCCAGATCGCCAAACGACAAGCTGTCACCAACGCTGAGTCGACCCTCTACGCAATCAAACGCCTGATCGGAAAGCGCTTCGACGAGGTTAAGGAACGGCTCAATGAGCAATCCCTACCTTACGACGTGAAAGCATCGCCACGTGGTGATGCATGGGTAGAGGTTCGTGGAGACGCCTATTCTCCCCCAGAGATCTCAGCGGTGGTGCTTGAGGAAATGAAACGCACCGCCGAGGAATACCTCGGAGAAGATGTCACCAAAGCGGTCATAACCGTTCCCGCTTATTTCAACGACAGTCAGCGACAAGCCACGCGGGACGCGGGTCGTATTGCAGGGCTTGAGATAGAACGTATTGTCAATGAGCCCACCGCTGCGGCTCTGGCCTACGGGCTCAATCAAAGTACGGGCACCAAGCAAAAGATAGCCGTCTATGACCTGGGCGGTGGAACCTTTGATATCTCAATCTTGGAAATCTCAGATGGCGTTTTTAATGTGCTATCCACAAACGGCGATACCAACTTAGGTGGGGAAGATTTCGACTACCTCTTGGTGCGGCATCTCGTCGAGATATTTAAAGCCGAGCATTCCATCGACCTGTCTCAGGATCGCATGGCCATGCAGCGCATCAAGGAGGCAGCGGAGCGCGCGAAGCACGACCTATCCGCAGCTGAGGTAACGGATATAAACCTTCCGTTCATCGCATCGAATGAGAGCGGACCAAAGCACCTCACAACGCGCATCGCCCGAGGCCAATTCGAGAGCATGGCCTCAGTCCTTGTCGAACGTTCCCTTCAACCTTGTCGACAAGCACTCGCCGATGCCCAGCTAAAGCCGGCCGACATTGACGAGATTCTTATGGTTGGCGGCATGACTCGCATGCCTCTGGTTCAGAGTAAGGTAAGCGAGTTTTTCAACAAGAAACCAAATGGTTCGGTTAATCCTGATGAGGTTGTGGCCATCGGGGCGAGTATTCAGGGCGCTGTGCTTTCAGGCGAAGTCTCAGACGTTCTTCTTCTTGATGTCACTCCACTCTCTCTCGGTGTCGAGACAGCGGGCGGGGTTTTCACACCACTGATTGCAAGAAATACGACGGTTCCGACACGAAAATCACAGGTGTTTTCGACTGCAGTTGATAACCAACCGATGGTCAACATTCATGTACTTCAGGGCGAACGCCCCATGGCCGAAGATAACCAATCCCTTGCGCGGTTCGAGTTCTTAGGAATACCACCAGCCCCCAGAGGCGTTCCTCAAATTGAGGTGACCTTTGAGCTTGATGCCAATGGAATCGTCAACGTATCGGCCAAAGACTTAGGTAGTGGAAAAGTTCAATCGATCCGAGTCACATCACAGAGTGGACTCACCCAAGATGAGATCGACCGAATACTCAACGAAGCCGAGAGTCAGAGAGATGAGGATGATCAGCGTCGCGAGCTAGCGAGCTTAATCAACCGAGCAGAGACGTTGCTCTATACCACAAAGCAGTCCCTCGAAGCCTATGGAGAGAAGCTAGAATCGGAAGATATTCAGCTGATCGAACACGACATGACTGAGCTACGGACTGCACTTGACCAAAATAACCTCGACGGGCTTGAGGAGCTCTTTAAAGCGCTCGAAGTGTCAGCCTATCGGATCGCGGAAGCGCTCTACGGCACCTCTCAGAGCTAAGCCCGATGGCGCGCGACTACTACGCTGTCTTAGGTCTCCCGCCCACCGCGGATGAAAAGGCAATCAAAGCGGCGTACAAGCGTCTTGCCCATCAATATCACCCAGACAAAACACAAGGTGATCCGAAAAAGACTGAGCGATTCAGGCTTATCAGCGAAGCCTATAATACGCTTAGTGATGTGAGTCGACGGTCTCAATATGATGCACGGCGCAGACCGAAATCTAATGCGAGAAGACAGAGTTCACCCAGCGCTCGGCGACAGGCGGCCCAAAAGGCAGAGGGTCTCAGCGACAAACTCGGCGACTTTTTTCGGAAAAAAGATTCGCCCGGTGAAAGCGCTGAAACCCCTCAACAAAAGAAACCATCTCGTTCAACCAAAGCGCTCGACATCAATCACCATTTGGAAATTGACTTCGAAACCGCGATGCAAGGCGGTCCGTGGGTTTTGGAAGTTTTGCGTCCTTTTACGTGCGGTACCTGCAAACGCGGTGGCGTGAAGCCTGGCTCTGAACCTGCCCTTTGTCCGAAATGTGCAGGTAGCGGCGAGATCAATGTTCAACAAGGGCTTTTTCAAGTCAAGAAAGCCTGTGGTGAGTGCCAGGGGCGCGGGACACTTTTCGCCGAAGCCTGTCACGCCTGCAGCGGTCGCGGTATTATCGATAAACTCAAAAAACTTAAGATCAAAATTCCTCCCGGTGCAGATACTGGAACCGTCCTGCGCTATCGCGGCGAAGGTGCCCGCTCCAGTGACGGCACCAAAAGTGGAGATCTTCGCGTTATCATCAGGGTTATCAATCATGGAATCTTTGAACGCGACGGAGATGACTTGGTTCTCAAAGTACCAATCTCATTTACGGAAGCCGCACTTGGGACTGTTTTGGAAATACCCGGCCTTGATGGGCCGATGACAATCTCGGTAAAACCCGGCACGCAGAGCGGTGAAGCAGAAGTGTTCAAAGGTAAAGGGGCACCTCGAATCGCCGACGGAGGCCGAGGCGACCAGAAAATTGAGTTTATTGTCGAGACCCCACGGAATCTCTCCAAGGATCAGCGCAATCAGCTTGAGACTCTGAGCCGAATCGATGAAGATGAAGAGGTCTACCCTCAGCGTGCAGCGTTCGCGAAGAAGTTAAAGGAGGCGGCTGAAAAAGCAGCCAAAGAGTCATGACGCAAAAGTCATTTATCGAAAAGATGATGGATAAGTGGTTCGGGAACGACTCCCAAAGCGATTATCCGAACCTCGACTCAGACGAGAGACGACGGGTCAAGCGCGAACAAATGACCATCCCGGTGACGATTACCAGTGCAAGCGGTGAGTCGAGGGATGCCCTCGCGCGCAATCTTAGTCCGATCGGTCTCTTTATTGAAACTCCGATGACGCTCAACCAGGGCGATAAGCTCGAGCTAATCTTCGCAGCATCTGAGCTCTCTGAAACCTCAGTAGAGTTGGTGGCGAATGTTATCTGGTCGACGCCTGTTGCCCCGCCAGGCTATGGACTCCAGCTCGATACAGCAAAGACCTCCAGTGACGCGATGAAGACCTACCGCTCAATGGTCTTCCATTATATTCGACACCCTCCCGAGCAAGGCACTTAGCCATCGAGCTTCTTACGCAGTAACTCGTTTACCATCTTTGGGTTCGCTTTGCCCTGTGTCGCTTTCATTACCTGGCCAACGAAAAATCCAAGGATGTTCTTTTTCCCACTTCGGTACGCTGCAACATTCCCTTCGTGCTCCGAAAGAAGTCCGTCGATAATTGGTTCAATTGCCGACGAATCCGAGACCTGAGCGAGTCCCCGTTCCTCGACCCATCGGGCCGGTGAGCCGCCGGTTTTAATGAGTTCAGCAAAAAGCTCTTTTGCAATTTTTCCAGAGATCACGCC
>JAYYQC010000338.1:0-4003 GCA_036128675.1 Myxococcota bacterium
CGGGTATCGGTTCACGGTCGGGTTCATAGGCATACGGATCGCCACGGTACTCATCGGCAAAGAGTCCATCCTGTACGCCCCCAGCTACTTCTCGCTGATTGCCATCATGCGCATTTTGAAGCATCACTCCAACCTCCATCCACTCACCGGTGTCAAACCACCACTTATAACCAAGATGGAGATTTAAGGTTGCCGTCGCACTTATATCGAAAGGCGTTCGAATAAAGTCTTCTTTAGCCAGAGTAATCGATTGGTAAAAGGTGTTGTAAAGGTAGGCGGTCGAACCAGACGTGTAATAAAGCTGCGCACCAAACTGAATCCCTTCATCGGGGCTGTGAACCGCACTGATATTGGCCAACCACGTCGGAACCTCAGCCAACGTTGCTTCCCACTGATAATCCGCTTTCTCATTATCGCGAGAGCCCTCGGCTTCTTCAGCCTCAACAATTGCGCTTACCTCCCCCCCCCATGGCCACCGGCGTGTAGTCCGTGCGACTTTACGTGCACTGATACTTGCTTGGAAAAACCAATCTCGAAGGTACGTCGGCTCATAAGACAGACTAAATACAGCGCCAACCGAATCGAATGGTGTGTCACTGTTGCCAATTTGGAGAAAATTACAATTCCCACCAAGATCTGTCGGCGTTCCATCGAACGCTTCAGCACAGTCTGAGCTGCGTTGCTCAAGCGAAACTGTACCACGTTCGACAAAACCAATCGCATCGCGATGCATCTCATAATAGACGTCAAGTCCAACACTTAGCTCGTCAGAAAGTAATGTGTCTCGGTAGGCCAACTCGATTGTGTAAACGCTCTGACTCTTGAGCTCGCCATTGGCGATGCCATCTTGAGCACCGGTGTAGAATTCTTCTAGGGTGTCGAAATCGCGGCCAACGAAATATGAATCAAAGAGCCCCTCGGCAACGGCGGCCCCATATCCAGCGGGGACAGCAAACGAAAACTGCTCACCGTACTCTTGAGCGGTCGGTTTTCGAAAGGCCTGCAAGAACGACAGACGAAAGGTTTGGTCTTCGTCAGCTTTATAAATAACACTGAATCGAGGGTTCAGGATATTTTGTTTTAGGCTGTTCAGATCGGCTCGAAGCCCCGCAGAAAGGATAAAGCGATTCATTTCTACCGAATCGAAGGAAACAAAAGCCCCCATCCTCCACTCAGAATCCCCTCCTAGATATGGAAGTTTCTCACTGGGACGTTCCGCGACATAGCGCTCGTATTGCTTAAACCGAAAATTGCCACCTGTCGTAAGGCTTCCAAGACCTTCAAGCGTAAAGAGCTTAAACAACTCACTGTCCCACATGAGGTCCTCGTTCACAAAGCCCTCGTTAATAAAAGCTATACCCCAAGGCTCTTGGGTATCCGGCAATCCACCTAAAGGTGCGGTAAGCCCACCAATCTCAAATTGCATCTTCTCACGTCGCAGAAATGAAGTAAGCCGCCAAGCTTCTCCTTCGATACCTACTGAAAATTCTTGCATAGACGCTGCCGGTGATTCGAAGTTGTAACCGTTCGGATAGATGCCTGGGAAGCGACCTCTTTGGGCTGTGAAACCGACGGATAACGTATTGAAGTCATCCATTTGGTACTGCATATTTCCACGGGCTGAGTAAAACTCTGCATTTCCTCGAGCGTAGGGTGATTGACTATCGAGTGTATTGGTAGCAATTGCAGTCGCGTAGGCAAACTCTCCCTCTTTCCCTCGAATTCCCGAACTCAGATACTTTTGATTCCATTCGCCACTTGCACTTTCTACCCAGACCGTATGCCCGGCATCTTCGGCGCGTCGCGTGATAATATTGAGAATCCCGCTGTACGCATTGGCACCGTACATAGTTGAGCCAGGTCCGTGCACGAACTCAATCCGTTCAATATCGGTCACCGCGAAGAATGCCATCGGATCGGGCGTCAGATTTGAAATGGAGTTGCGTTCAATGCCGTCCACTAAAAGTAGGTATTTATCCGAGTAACCACGTGGGACGACCTTATAACCGCCATTGCTGACCCGCATGACATGCAAGTTTGGAATCTGTCGAAGAATCTCGCCAAGTGATGTGCTTCCGGAACGCTCGATCTGCTCTCGCGTAATCACACTAACCTGCGCTGGCACCTCACTCAGTTTTTGCTTTCTTTTGGATGCCGAAACGACATAGTCCTCTTGGTATTCTGCCTGCATCCACTCAAAAACATCTTGGCCTTCAAGTAGGACCTCTTGATCTTGCGCATGGGCACCGAATGCACAGCTGACGATACACAACGCCACACAATAATATCTAATCACTAATTCATCCCACTAAGCATCAAGTTGATACAGTCCGTCGAGTGTTTACGACCATATACAGGGACGATAACGTAAGCCTGGAAATCGCTTCAATGTGGGTGTTTTACCTATAAAGGCATCCCGTAGTTCGTGAATTCATCGACCTTTGACTCTCTTCCCAGTCCCGGCAATACTCTTCAGGGATGAGGGAAGAGATCGACGTATGAGCACTACTTTAACATCACGTTTCGGGAGACTCTGGCGGGTTTGTACCTTGCTAGTGGTGATGCTTGGCTCATCGCTCGCAAGTGCATCCCAAAAGCGCATCCTGTTCTACGAGCCTGACGCGAATTATCACGCCATCGTACAAATTACGCAGTGGTTTAATCTGTATCTGGCATCGTCAAAGCTCGGCTATAAGTTTCAGCCAGTTCAAAATGCGAATGATTTCGAAACGCAGCTTCGCAACGATAACGTGGCCTTCGTGATTGTTGCCTCCGCCTACCTCGCCGAGACTCAAACCCAGCTCACACCCCTGCTGGTGCCCGCCAACAACGAGGACGTGTACTACCGCAAAGTATTGGTCGCTAAAACAGGAACAACCGCCGAAGGCCTTACTGGTAAAAATATTGCTGCGGCCCTTGGTGGCACTGACCGAAACGCGGCTATCAGCGCTCTCAAAGCCCAGCTCAAGGACGCCGCCAACCCCGTGAATCCTGGTATGGTTGTACCGGTCGCCAAAGATATCGATGCGCTCTTTGCCCTTACTTTCGGACATGTTCAGGGGGCTCTGGTGACCCCAAGCAGTCTTGATGTCTTGAAAAAGGTAAACCCGAATGCAGCGGCGAGCGTGAGGGCGATCTACGAGAGCGACCCGATTCTTCGTGCTCCACTCGCCGCGGTCAGCAGCCGTGTAAACGAAGATGAGCGAAACCGCTTTGTTCAGACCCTGCTGTCCATGTATCAAGACGCCAATGGCCGGAAAGTAATGTCTAGCTTAGCCTTCAACGGCTGGCGTCAATATGAGGCATCGATGCTTAAAGAGGGAGGTCAGAAACCATGACTCAACCTATTCCCTTAATCGCCCCTCGCCTCGCTGGACTCCTGACTGCTGCCCTGCTCGTCGGATGCGCGACGGTACCACTTGAGCCCGATTCGGTTCGATTGGCGACTTCGCCCACCAGCCCGGAGATCGTCATTTTAAAGAGCGGAGATAATGGATTTTTTAACGGTCCGGCCGAGGGCTTCCTGGAGACAATCGATGCCAAAGTGTCTGTCTTCACACTCTCAGAGTCTACAAGCCGCGAAGTGGTCGCAGGCATCCAACTCGCCAACCCTCAGCTCATATTTGCACTCGGTACTGCAGCCACCAAGCTTGCGAGCCGACACTTCAAAGATATTCCAATCATCTTCTCAATGGTGATGAACTATGAGCGCCATGGGTTCCAGAATCAGTCTAACCTAGCTGGGATTGCGGTCGAAATGGACCCTGCCATGGAGTTTTTGCAGTATAAAATGGTCGCGCCCACCATCCAGAAAGTTGTCTCATTTCACGGCACAAAAAGTATCCCGAGCTTTGCACTTAGAGCGATCGAAAATCTCAAGATGCTGGGAATTGAACTTGAGCTCGTTCCGGTACGCTCGCTCTCGGACCTGCGCGCAAAGGCTCCGGAGAAGCTAGTTGACGCCGACGCTGTTTGGTTCATCAATGACCCGGTGGTAGGTAAG